>CAMKMK010000145.1 GCA_946413885.1 uncultured Prevotellaceae bacterium | reverse complement strand
GTGCCTCGAAGATCTTGATCCGTGGTGCTTCCACCCTGAACAAGAACAACCAGCCCATCTATGTAATCGATGGTGTTATTCTTGACAACAGTATCGTGGAGAACGATGCTGACTGGGCTTCAGGTGCACAGAACTATGGTAATGAGCTGAAAAACCTGAATCCTGACGATTTCGAGACAGTATCTGTTCTGAAAGGTGCTGCCGCTACCGCTCTGTACGGTTCTCGCGGTCTGAATGGTGCAGTAGTCATCACCACCAAGAGTGGTAAAGGCAAGCGTGGTTTGGGTATAGACTTTTCTCAGACCTTCGGATTCGATAAGGTTACTCATCAGCCCAAGCTGCAGAACGAGTTTGCTGAGAGCTGGTTCTATGCATCGAACCCCGATCATCCCTTCTACCAGAATGAGCTCTATTGGCTCAACAGCGATGGCTATCCTTCCTATAAGGTGTTGAGCAATTATGGCGAGATGGGTACCGCATTCGGCCCCTCGTTCGATGTCATCCGCCAGAATGCGAAGGATGGTTTGATGGAAATGTACGATGGTAAGCTGTATACTCCCAAGGCTTACAACAACAACTTCAAGGATGCCTACGATACTGGCTTCTCCACCAACACGAACGTAGCTATTTCTGGTGGCAATGAACGTACAAACTTCTACACCTCCATGTCTTATCGCTACAACAACGGTACGTTGCCCAACAACGATTTCCGTCGTCTGAGCTTCTTGGCTAAGGGCAGCCACAAGATTACCGACAACGTGGAACTGGAAGCAAGCATCAACTTCGCCAACTCGAAGCCCCGCAATGCTCAGCCCAATATTGGTGGGTACTTTGTAGACGGTACCTGGGATCGTATGTACGATGCCAAGTATTACCGCGATAAGTACAAAGGTCCTCATGGTGGTCAGGCTAATACCAGTTATGGGGACGAGTGGGGATATGTGATCGGCCGCGATATCTGGTGGAGCATTTGGGAGAACGAATACTACCAGAAGGAAACGATGGTACGTCCAGACGTGAAGTTGACTTGGAGTTTCACTCCCTGGTTGAAGTGGGTTACAGAAGCTAACTACAACTATTATTTCACAGAGTCAGAAACTAAGAACCCAGGTCCCGGTTACTACAACCAAGGTGGTTATTACGGTACTTCTCAGAGCCGTAAGGAGCAGCAGAACCTGAACACGAACTTGATGTTCGACAAGCAGTTCAACGATGACTGGCGCCTGAATGGTTTCCTCCGTTACGAGTTCTACAACAGCCGTCAGTCCGCGATGAGCGCGAATACGAAGGGTGACTTCATCGTTCCCAACCAGTTCTTCCTGGCCAATGGTTCAGAAGGCTACAGCGCTTCTGCAAGTGTTTCCAACACGAAGACCATCCAGTCAGTTGCCGCTCAGGTGGGCGCAAGTTGGAGAGATCAGGTATTCGTAGATGTAACTGGCCGTAATGACTGGTCATCCTCTCTCGTTTATGCTGACGGACACGGTACCTACAGCTACTTCTATCCTTCAGTGAACGGTGCTTGGTTGATTACCAACTCCTTCCGCGATCAGCTGCCTACATGGCTCAGCTTCTGGAAGGTTCGCGCATCTTACGCACATGTAGGTAACGACACCAAACCTTATTACATCAACTCGGCATACGGATTGGAGAGCTACACCAACAATTATGGCAAGCCCTTCTCTACCACCGTATCAAGCACTACCTACAGTCAGGATCTGAAGCCTGAGCGCAAGAAGTCTTGGGAAATCGGTACCGACATCCGTTTTCTGAACAATCGTATCGGTCTTGACTTCACATATTATAAAGAGAATACTGTTGACCAGATCATGACCGTGTCAATTCCTTCCGTTTCAGGATACGGAAGCGCTCTGATCAATGCTGGTAACATCCAGAATAGTGGTGTTGAAATTGCTTTGAACACGACTCCCGTGCTCACGAAGGACTGGCAATGGGATTTGAACTTCACTTTCACGAAGAACAAGTCAAAGATCGTGGAACTCTCTGACCTCTGCGCCAACTATATCACCCTGCAAGGTTCACCCGATTATGGTAACTACCGTGTTGGTTCCGTAGCCAAGGTGGGTGGCACCTATGGTATGCTGATGTCAGACGCAGCACCCCTTATTGACGAAACATCAGGACTCCGTGTGCTGAATACTCGTTACTATAATGCTGGTTACCTGGCTCCTTATTATCAGCGTGCAGGTAAGGTGGAAGAAGTAGGTAACTCCGTTCCTGACTTCCTCAGTTCTGTCAATACATCTCTGCGCTGGAAGAACTGGACATTAAGCGCCAGCTTCGATGGTCGCTTTGGTGGCATGGTTGCTTCCTATGGTTCCCATTATGGATACGCCTATGGCTACACAGACACCTCACTTGAGGGACGTGAAGGCCATGGTGGCGTTACTTACAAGAGTGGTTTCGATGGAATGGAATACAATGATGGTGTGATTCCCAATGGTATCGTTCAGAAGGGTTCGCAGGTTAAACAGCCTGACGGATCTATGTATACCGTAGGATCAGGTCAGTTTGAAAGCGGTGAGACATGGGCAGAACTGGTTGCAGGTGGACATGCTGAGTATGTTCATGCTGGAGGCTGGATCTATTTGTCCCAGCAATGGGGAACCTTCGTTCTCGATGACATGTGGTTTAAGAAATTGAACTATATTGCCTTCCGCGACCTCTCTTTGACTTATGAATTTGACAAGAGAATTGCCAGCAAGATAGCTGCCAAGCGTCTCAGCCTCACCGCTCAGGGACACAATCTCGGCTACCTGCTGAATACGATGCCTAACAAGGAGAATCCTGAGGCTGTTGCTGGTACGACAGCAGCTGAGTTCCGTATCCGTCAGTTCTCAGGTGTTACCTCAAGCTTCACATTCACTCTGAAAGCTACATTCTAACCTTATAAATATAAAGAAAGAATATGAAACTAAATAAATTTTTCATTGCAGGTGCATTGGCTTCTGTGTTATTTCTGAACATTGGATGTGCCGATGAGTATAAAGAGTTGAATCAGGACCCTGCCAACGTGACGAAGACTCTTCCTGAGGGTCTGATGACGGCTGCAATCAATGCATTCCAACCCACAGACTATTTGGTTTGGTTCTACAATGTACGTTATTTCACCCGTTGGGATCAGATGGGTATGCCAGGTGATGGCTTTGCTGACGATTTCACAGGTATGCAGGAATCTGGAGGACAAGGTAGCCAGTACATCAATACCATGAAGTACCGCAACCGTATCCAGAACTACATCAAGGAGACAGGTGAAGTGGAGAACAATGGTTATCTGGCAGCTACAGGTATCATGACTATTTATCTTGGCATCTTCGATACCGATATGTATGGTTCAATTCCTTATACTGAGGCTTGCCACTATGATGATTTGGGCATCTTGACTCCCAAGTACGACACTGTAGAGGAACTGTATACCCTTTGGATTAACGAACTCAACGACTACATCACCATGCTCCAGGCCGATGGACTGTCGGGCGTAACTCGTCAGGATGCAGCTTATGGTTGCTCATGGTCGAAGTGGGCAAAACTTGCTAACTCTTTGAAACTGAAGATTGCTGTTCGTCTGTACAACAACGACCCCCAGAAGGCTCTCGCCATTGCTGAGGAAGCAGCAAGCAACAGCGCTGGTCTGATCACAAGCATTGACGATGATTTCCGCTTTGCTAAGGCTACTGACTATGCTTCAGGCAACGCTGACCACGTCTATGGTACGGGCAACGGTTTGACAACCATCTATGCATCAGGTAATGTGATGAAGTTCATGCTCGACAGCAAAGACCCCCGCGTCCGTTTCATTTATGTTAAGAACAGTTTCAATTCGAAGGTTGTTCAGAGTTTCATCGACAATGGCAAATGGGACAAGCTGCCTACGGCTGTGAAAGAGAATGTGGTACTTGACGAGAACGGCAACTTCAAAGAGTGGGGCGGTATGGGTGAGCCTTGGGTTCGCTACACCGCACTGCCCGTTCAGTATTCACCAAAGACTGAACATGATGCAGGTAAGCTGAGCGATGAGGATTTCGAAGAATATTGGAATCCAGGTATCCGTTATCAGATAGAAATGGAAAATGCCAAGGGTGACAAATTCCAGCGTTCATACAATCCTTGGAGCTACTATACAGAAGAGATGCGTCGTGGTCGTGTAGACTTCCAGGTTCCTACAGCTATGACGCTCGAGTCTGACGGTACCATCAACATGAACGTTATCCAGGATACCGACAATAATCCTCTCTATCAGATGTATCTGGGTGCAGGTGAAGTCAATCTCTACATGGCTGAGTTTGCATTGCTGAAGGGTGGATCGATTGGCGGCAAATCAGCTGAGAATTGGTACAATGCTGGTGTACGTGCTTCCGTTGAAGAGTTCGATGCTCTTGCTAAGGCCAATAAGATTCCTTATTATGGAACCAATTACAATTACGATGAGAATGAAAAACCAATTGATCTCGTAGATGGTGAAATTGATGCCATGTTGGCTACCGACAACGTGAAGTTTACGAGATCTGCTGACGACAATTTGGAAAAGGTTTACCTTCAGCTCCTCGTTCACTTCAGTGAGCAGTGCGACGATCAGTATGTTACCGCACGTCGTTCAGGTTATCCAAAGGTAGGTTCCGATTTGCTTCCATTTGTGAAATTCCCGAATGTAGAACTTTCTGCAATTCCTCGTCGATTTGTTATCTCTGAGCCTCTGGTTACTGATATCATGTACGACATTAAGAAAGCTGCTTATCAAGCTCAAGGATTTAACAGCTTAGGAACAGATAGCCAAGGTAACAAATACAACTCAGGCAATGCTCCTCTCAACACAGAGCGCGTATGGCAAGACAAGAAAGCCCCACAATGGGGTTCTCCTAAATAAGCATTTGTCACATTAGACACATTGCTTAACTAACAATGGCGGGCAGCATCAGTACGTGTTGCCTGCCATTTTCGTTAAACAGTTTCAAATAATGAATATAATAGTTAAATAAATCATCCAAACGGTTGTATTCAAACGAAAAGCAGTAACTTTGCATCGACAAAACAACAATCAACATTATGCGTAACATATTCACTATCCTCCTGTTTTTTCTAACCGCCTCAATCATGGCACAGGAAAAGCGAATTTATTTCTTCCAAGATTTCGTTCCTACGCGAATCCTATATAAAAACAAAGCCCATAATCAGGCACAAGCCAACTATGATGTGGCCAATAGGAAAATCATGTACATGCAGGACGATCAACTCATGGAACTGATCAATCCTGAGAACATTGATACACTTTACATGGGAGGAAGCCGATGGGTGTACCGTGATAAGCAATTCTGCGAGGTTATTGATCGTGATGGTGGCAATCGCGTGCTCGTGGGTTGGCATATTACTCGCGTACATGAAGGATATGTAGGAGCTTTTGGCACCTCACAGGTTCCGTCACGTAAAATCCAACTCAGCGACCAGTTTGGTATGGGAACCATTGCTGGAATTGGTGGAGGCATGTATAATGGCTCGTATGGCGTCAACCAATATGACGGAAACGGTCGTAACCTTGATGTCTGGAAGACCAAGAATCAGAGTACCTATTTCTTTACGAAGAATGGCAAAGAATACAGCGTGAAAAACATCAAGAGCGTTTACAAGGCATTTCCTGAACAAAAAGAGCAAATAAAGCAGTATGTTCGCGACAACAAACTCGACATGATGACTGCTGAGAATGCTTTGCAGGTAATTGATTACATCTTTTCTTTGTAGAACTCGTTTATTTGCTCGCGAGATCAAGAGAGAGTCT
>CAMKMK010000144.1 GCA_946413885.1 uncultured Prevotellaceae bacterium | reverse complement strand
TTTGGAGAAATGGGTTGAATGGAAATATGTGTTCATAGTGATAAAAAATAAAACTGGTGCCATGATTCCTGTCACAGCACCAGAAGTCTATAGACAATTCTATCTTTCCTGAATGAAAGCTTGCTTACAAGTTGGGGTTGATCTTGCTCCACTCGCTGATGGGAGGAACGATGTTCAAGGTTACCAACTCGTCACGCATCTTGCACAGGTGCTCGTAGCTTGCATCCAACTTGGCATTTTCTTCAGGTGTGCCCTGAGGAACCTTGTAGGTGCAGCCATTCTGATCCAGCGTGGTATCCATTGCCATCATGATATGATTGTACTTGCCTGTGTTGACATAGGTGCCGGCAGGATATCTGAAGGGCTCAGCACCCATCACACTCGCGATCATCTGAACGCTCAGCAAGGCAGGACTCTGGAACGAGGAACGACCACGCAATTTGATAATGGCAGCACCACCCTGCGTTACCTCTTTCTTCATCTGTTCCCATTCCTCTTCAGGGAACTCAGGTGTACCCACGATGTCAGTCAGTTTGCGGCCTGCGATTGTTACAGCGCTGCCGAATACTGCCATCTGTTCACCATGACCACCAAAGGTGTGAGCTCCTATAACCTGATTCTGCATCACATTGAACTTCTTTGCCAATGCGCTCTGCAAACGAGTGGAGTCAAGAGCTGCCAAAGTAGTAACCTGACCAGGTTTCAAACCACTGTACAACAAGGTAACCAAGCCAGTCAAGTCAGCAGGATTGAAGATGATGACAACATGCTTTACGTCAGGGCAGTACTTCTTGATGTCCATACCCAGGCCCTCAGCAATCTTACAGTTGCCAGCCAGCAGATCCTCGCGTGTCATACCCTCCTTACGGGGTGCCCCACCACTGGAGATGATATACTTGGCACCCGTGAAAGCAACAGCAGGGTCAGCCGTAGCAACGATGTTTGCATCAGCAAAACCAGATTGACGCATCTCCTCAGCTACGCCCAAAGGACCAATCTCAGGAGGAAATACATCATAAAGACAAATGTTTGAAGTCAAGCCGAGCATCAAAGCGCTCTGAGCCATGTTGGAACCGATCATTCCACCAGCACCAACAATCACAAGTTTTTCGTCAGTTAAGAATGCCATAATGATTTTGATTTATTTATGTAGGTTAATACTTTCCCATGACAAATTTAGGCAAAAAAAACGGATTTCGACAAACATTTTATGAATATTTTTTCATTTGTCTGAAATATACACTTTTTTGACATGTGGAATTGACAATCAAGTAAACATCAGAGACACTTAGCGAACCATCACTTTGCGTCCATTCACAATATAGATACCAGGACGAAGTGCTGAGAGTGAAGTCGCCTCCATGCAAACGCCCTGAAGCGAATAGATTCTCCCAGCATCCTCATCAGCCAAGATACGGCAGACACCTGTTGACAGGTCAACTGACACGCCCTGAACAGTGGTTTCCTCTCCTTTGGCATCCGAGAAACGGATGTTCTTCAAGACAAGGCTTTCCTTTCCTGTAAGCGATTCATCACCAAAGATCTGCAAAGTGAAGAGATTTCCACTACCAGCAGCGATATTCTTTTGGGAATCTGAGTAAGAAAGAACACGTAGGTTCTCGGCTGACAACTGGGTCAACATGATACAATAATCGCTGGTCCGTTCACCCGTCTTGATGGTTCCTTCCTGATATGTCACGCCATTAGGTAAAAGCAAATCCATTTGGAATGCACAGAAGACACTTGGCGAATTGCTCTCCAAAGCTACTGCCACCTGCCATTGACGAGTATCCTGAGGCGTCACACTTACTCTCACATTCTCTTCTGCCAGCAGCTTGCCTGTGACTGAAGCTATCATCAGGATTGCATATAAGAATAGTCTTTTCATCGCACCCTATCGAATAATGATTTTCTGATTGTTTACCACATAGATGCCACGAGGCAACCTCAAACTGGATTTACCAGCTGGCACGTTGCATAAGCGGACGAGACGTCCATCCAATGAGTAGACACGCAGGATGGCGTCCTCTGAACTCTCTACCTGCAAAGCGGAACCTCCATGAATGCCTAACTGAGCTATCTCGTTGATGCCCGTTGCAGTCATCTCCATACGAACTGAACATGCATCCAATCGTTCATCTTCACCTGCTTCGTTCACAAGCATAGCGTTCCCTATGTTCATCGTCAGCAGACCATTCTGGACTTCTTCATTGCTGTCCAGCATCAAGTGAAGAACATTGGCGCCCGTTGGGATGAGATCCTGGGCAGAAGCATACAGACACACACGGAACTTGTTCTCCCCCAACTCTTTAACATGCTTTGCGGCTCCTGCCCATGCAACGGGAAGAACCACATCACTTAGCGTCATTCCAGCTGGAAGCGTCACATCAAACTGAACACCGCTATAGGTCGCTCCTTCATCTATTGACAGAGTGACAGGCATATCGGCGGTAAGTCCGTGTTGAAGTGTGATGGGAGTCAATCGAATGGTTGCATCTGCCTCAGCCAAACGCAGACGGCGAACATTGTTGCTCTTCAGTCGATCCGCTATGTTCAATACATACATGGCATCTGCAATGGTAATGATCTCGTTGCCGTCAGTATCTGCCTGACTGAATTCGAAATCCTCATTCTCAATACCCATAATGAAGTTCAGGATACAAACCACATCGGCTGTTGTGATGGCTCCATCCTCATTCACGTCTCCCAAGGTGATCTCAGGATTCTCATCATCTTCCAGATAATCTGTTTCTGCGTAACCCAATTTGTTGGATAAGTAGTCATAGATGTAGTTGGCACGTGTCTTGAGCCAAGTCTTCGAGTTGTTGGTAACATCTTGATAGGTGGAAGCGTCACCTGAACCCCACATGCTGTTATCGTGAGTAAAGGAAGGAGCGGCATATTCGTAATAATCATCGCAGAACTCTATCAATTCCTCCAGATGATTCCTCATGAAGTTTGTCCAAACGCGATAATAAGCTCGATTGGTTGCCTCGCCGCTGTAGCGCAAATCCCTGATGAAACCTGTCCAATCCATCTCCATGTTATGACCAGACCAATAGTCTCTTTGGGCGTCCACACGGAAATAGGTTCCTGATTGCTCATATCCGAATGCCCAATCCAAGTCCCAGGCAGGCCCCCAGATATACTTGCTTTCCGGATCCATGATGTTTTCATTGTAGAGATACGTGCTTTTGGGATGCATGAACTCAAAGTTCTCTATCAAGTCGTTCACGAAAAGATAACGGGCAAGAAAATCCACATCCACATACTTGCTGATGTCCTCTCCGTTATACAAACCTGTCGTGAAGGCATTGAAATGAGTACGGATATCGTCGAAGGACAGGTTCGTTTCCGGATTCGCCTCGTCGAATTCTGGTTGCTTGATGTTGACAGGAACCTGATAATTGGAAGTCGTGAACTTGTAGGCCTCATCGTAGTAAGAATCCAACTCCAAGAGAACCGCATTCGATTCATCGTCCAAATCGATACTGTTGTTGCTCAAGCCTATCTTTTCCGTCAGGTTGTAGGAGCCACGATAGTTTCCGTTGATATACAACTCTACAGGAATCTCGTGATTGGCAGCGGCAACGCCAACCATTTGAGCAGCTCGCTGGCCGATAGCATTACTTGTCATAGACTCACGCTGCGCGTTGGCTATCAGGTTCCAATTCTTTCCTTTGGACAAGCCAAGCACTTTCACCTTGTCATCGAACTTCAAGCGATAAGGACTCTTGCCCCACTCGCCAGCCCAACTACTGTTTCCTCTGCCTCGAATATGCACAGGCATCGTTTGCAAGCTTGGGAAAACTCCTGCGCCATCAATCCATATAAGCGCATCCCAATAACGGCTCTTGCTGCTGATCATCGTGCCGTCCATCGTGTTTATATGAATGGCAGGCACATTGTACTCTCCTTTGGGATGATCCGTCAAGAAGTCAACATGTACGTTATAATCACGCCCCAATGGATATTCCACCAGTTTGCCTCCCACAGTCTTCCTTAAGATGGTCTGCCCGCGATGGGCCACCGTATAGATCACATCGCCATTGAAACGGGGACGACTCACTTTGCTCACCTGCAACTCATTGCCGATGTAGGCACTCGCGTCATCATCGCTCGTCTTGAACGAAGCAGTCAATCTTCGTCCAATACCTACAACCGTCAGGTTGATCGTGCCGTCCTCGCCGATAACGCCTTCTGAGTCGCCTATCAACTGATCGTTGAATTTGTTGTTGAACTTGAAGGAGGTGAAGGAGGGGAATTCAGGAGCAACCGTACTGATGGAATCTACCTCATAGGGTTTAAACGTTTTCTTCGTGTCGTCTTCCAACGTCAGCTTCACGCCTGTCTCGTCTTGCGACAGACTCTTGATGTAAATCTGAGGATAAGCCTCCACCTTTCCATCAGCCCGATAGAGGTAAGCGATGTCGCCTGTCATGGGTTCCAAAGCTTCACCATCCATCACGATCACACGGCAACGGTCTGATACATTTGACCCATCCTTCGCGGTAGCTATCACGTAAGCAATGCCTGGAGCAATAGCGGTCACCAGTCCGTTGGCATCAACTGTCACGATGTCCTCATTCGAACTTGACCAATCCACGTTCTTGTTCGTGGCATCCTGGGGCTCTACCGTATAGTTCAGAGTCGTCGTTTCACCTGTATATAAGGTAACTCCCTTGGGACTCAAGGAAACCTCCGTCACGTAGTGTTTCAGGGCCTCAGCATCGAATTCCTCAAAGACAATGTTTGAACCGTTGTCGTTGGGAGAGTTGCTGTGGTTCCAGGTAGCAATCACGTTCTCGTTGTTGAAGTCATTCCAGCAGGAATTCTCCACGCCAGGGAAATAGAAGTTATAGCCTCCAAACCAATTGGATGACAGCATGAAGACATCCGTACCACTCGCGCGGGTGTCAGGTACCATTTCTACATACGTCCTGTTGTCGCTGCTGGACAGATAGGCATGACACGTTGCTCCTGTCGAGAAATTGTAAATGCGGAAGCCATCCGTCGGGTTCCCTGTGAAAGCCCACAGGTGAACAGGCTTGATGTTATCTGTGGTTTCACAACGAAGACGGGTTCCATCCACGTAAATCTTCTTGTTCCCTCGAATCGTCATCGTGTAGTAAACCGTCTTGTTGTGCAGATCTCCATCTACCAATTGCGTGGGAATGAAGGGAAGGTCACCATAGGCGGGATACAACTGGAACTCTGCCGCATGCCAGAAGACGCGGTAGCCATAATGGTCGGCACCTGTGCAATCTGTGGCAGCCACACGTATGTATTTGTATTCCTTATGCAAGGTGAACACTTCAGATAAAGTGGGTGTGCCAGGACCATCGTATGGGAAGTCCAATGTGGTAATCGATGTCCACTCATTCTTATCGTTACTGGCCTCCACAATCATCTGGGTAGGATGGTCATTGGGAGTGTTTCGACGCAGCATATAGATCACCATGTGGCCGCGGAAGGCTTCCTTCAACTCTACTTGCAGATAATGATATCTGTCGCTCACCTGATTGTGCCAATCCGTGTGCCAAAAAGAGCTGGACTTTCCGTCAATCAGATATTCCAAGTGCTGGCCCTCTTGCCAGTCGCTGGCATTACTGCTCAGTTGCCACGCATCAGTAATGAGAGGGAGGCCCAAAGCATCATCTGCCTTCCCACTCATCCCCACCAGCATTGCCAAACAACACCAGATTATTCTCAGCTTCATATTTCTCTTTTTCGTTATTTTCTGCTTCTTTTAGTCAAATTTTGAGTGCAAAATTATGATTTTCTCGTCTATTTTCCAAAATATTGACCTGTTGTTTC
>CAMKMK010000143.1 GCA_946413885.1 uncultured Prevotellaceae bacterium | reverse complement strand
GCATCACGCTTCTCACGACGATACTTGGCACCTTTGCCCATTTTGGAATTCTTGTTGGTCAAGCGAGCCAATGTCTCACGAACCTGTCTTGCAACCTCTTCGTCACTAACCTCGGGCTGCAGGATTGACTGCTTGGGCTGGTTCTTGCGATTCTTCTTACCGCCACCCTGCTGTTGCTGGTTTTGGTTGTTCTGGTGACGTTGATTTCCCTGTTGCTGTTGATTGGCAACAGCATTCACGTCCACACGCTCTTTACCCAGACGAACTCTCTTCTTGCGGTCACCTTGATTCTGCCCCTGCTGATTGTTGTTTCCAGCGTTAGCCTGATTGTTGTGGGAATGGTTCTTTTCTTCGCGTTCACGGCGCTTCTCCTCACGGCTCTTCTTCTTGGGACGAGTGCTTTGGTTCAAGCTGTCTAAGTCAATCTTACCCTTTACTGTCAGTCCAGGAGCAGGTTGAGGGGCGTTCAGACGGAAGATGTCTTCTTTCTGCTCTGATTCCTCACTGGAGATTGTTTCAACAAGCACATCCTCCACTACCTCAGGTTGAGAAGCGACTTCTGGCTCTATCTTGGGTTCGGGCTTGACCTCTTCGACCTTAGGCTCAACTTTGGGAGCAGGAGCCTCTTTCTTCTTCTCTTGTTTAGGAGTAGGTTCAGACTTAGCTTCAACCTTAGATTCAGGCCTGGGAACAGGAGCCTCTTCTTTCTTCTCTTGCTTGGGTGCTGACTTTTTTCCGCCCAGATCTATCTTACCCAAGATCTTGGGTCCTTCCATCTGGGGGGTCTTGGTCTCCACCTCTTCCACAGGACGAAGCTGTCGATGAGCATCCTTCTTCTCCTTATGCTCCTGACGCTTCTGAATCAGTTGAGTAGCCTCAGAACGAAGACCTTTGTCCAATTTGAACTCCTTCAGGAGCAAGTCATATTGTTCATCGCTAATCTTGGTGTTGGGGTTCATCTCTATATCGCTGAATCCCTTCTTGTTCAGGAACTCAACGGCAGTCTGTAACCCTACGTTGCATTCTTTGGTAACTTTACTTAGTCTAATACTCATTGAAACCCTCCTCTGTTTTTAATCCTCAAATTCTGCCTTCAAAATATTCAGAACATCGTCCACCGTTTCTTCTTCGAGGTCGGCACGCTGTACCAATTCGTCACGAGGAACCTCGAGAACCTCACGGGCAGTATTCAGGCCTATACTCTTCAGCTGATCTACGATCCAAGGCTCGATATCATCGGTAAACTCATCCAGGCTCACGTCATCCTCGTTGACTTCATCAACCTCGCGGAACACATCGATTGTATATTCGGTCAGCATGCTGGCCAACTTGATGTTCAAACCACCCTTACCAATAGCCAGAGAGACTTGATCAGGATCCAGATAAACCTCTGCCTTCCGATTCTCTGCATCCAAAACAACGCTGTTTACACGAGCAGGACTCAAAGCACGGGTAATCATCAACTGAATATTGCTGGTCCAGTTGATTACATCGATGTTCTCTCCATGCAGCTCACGTACGATTCCGTGTACACGACTACCTTTCACACCTACGCATGCTCCTACAGGGTCAATACGCTCATCGTAACTCTCAACAGAAATCTTGGCACGCTCACCAGGAATACGAGCTACCTTGTGTATGGTTATCAGACCATCCTGAATCTCAGGCACCTCAGCTTCCAGCAGACGTTGCAAAAATTTGGGAGACGTACGGCTTAAAATAATCTTGGGATTCCCATTGAGGTTGTCCACACGTTCAATCACAGCACGTGTGTTTTCGCCCTTGTGGAAATAGTCACCAGGAATTTGCTCAGTACGAGGCAATATCAACTCATTGCCATCATCGTCGAGCAAGAGCGTCTCACGTTTCCAAGACTGATATACCTCAGCACTTACTACCTCGCCTATACGATCCTTATATTTATTGTAAAGTGTGTCATGCTCCAACTCCAGAATACGGCTCGCTAATGTCTGACGCAAAGTCAAGATGGTTCGACGGCCAAAATCTGAGAACTTCAGTAATTGGCTCACTTCATCGCCTACCTCAAAATCATCTTCCACCTTCTGAGCCTCAGAGAGAGAGATCTCCTTGTTGGGATCCTGCACCTCACCATCTGGAACGACCGTACGGTTGCGATAGATTTCGAAGTCACCCTTATCAGGGTTTACAATCACGTCAAAGTTCTCATCGCTTCCATACGTCTTAGCGATTACGTTACGGAAGCACTCTTCCAACACGCTCACCAACGTGGCGCGTCCAATGTGCTTGTTATCTTGAAAGTCTGCAAAAGACTCAATCAAGTTTACACTTTCTACTGCTTTCTTTGCCATTATATTTTTTTATTTGATTTTTATCAAGTATTTGGTGTAAGCCACCTCTTCGAACGTAAATCGACAAGTGACTTCCTTGGTGATAGGACGCTTCTTGCCCTCTTCCTTCACCTTTTGCAACACGTTCACCTCAAATCCAGTCTCATCGACAGAAGCCAGAGTTCCCTTGTATTTCTTGCCTTCCTTCGTCAGAGTCTCCACGGGTTGGCCCACATGGATTTCATATTGGCGATGCACCTGAAAAGGTTGACCCAAACCAGCGCTACCCACCTCCAACTCATAGTCTTCATCCTCACGGCTGATCTGGGACTCGATGTAGCGGCTCAGATCCGCACAATCCTCAATCCACACTCCGTCAGCATGATCAATTACAACTACGACACGATTGTCGGTACCAACACTCAAGTCTACCAGGAAATAATCTTTCCCTTCCAGCCATTCATCTACAGCTTTGCGTACTGCTTTCTTGTCTATCATTTGACTTTTTTATTGTTTATAAAGAAAAGTGAGGAACTTGATAGCCCCTCACTCTAATCTTTCCGCGTGCAAAGGTAGTAAATATTTCTGATTCCCAATCATTTTTCTACCTTTTTTGCTTAAATTTCTTTGTTTTTTATGGTTTTGTTGGCATACACATGTACCAAAACAGCCCTACAACCATCAAAACAACAATAGCCATAGCAACTACGGCATACATAAATGTCATGTTTGACTTGCGGATATCTCTCCTTCTTCTCATAACAGAATCCTCTATTTCATCTTAGGGTTTCAGTATTTTATTGTATTCCTCAGGTTGAGAAAGCAACTCCAAAGCACGTTCCATGCAAGGATCCTTCACAAGCTGCTGCTGTGCCCCACCTTTCTGATAATAGTATCGATGCACCAATTCATCAGCAATATAGGGTTCAATGTCTTTGCGGAAGCGTTCCAAGTCAGCTTTCAAATCATTGGTTTTCAGCTTAGCCTCCAAAGCGTCAAACTCAGCTTTGGCGGAATCCATGTAGCCCTCACGACGAGCCATATCTCTCAACATCTTGAAAATATCCTCGCTCCTTTTGTTATAAGTAAAATCACTTTCCGTTACGTATTTCACAAAGTCAGCATATTCCTCGTCAGTCAATGTCACCTGACCTGCAGGAGCGATGGACTTATGCTCGTGAGTGTACTTGGTAGCGTAATCAAAAAAAACATCACTTGCAACCAAGTCATAGATCATCGACGGTAAGCTGTCAGGTCTCACCTCGATATCAGGCTTAATGCCTCCTCCATCGCGCACCTCCCGTCCGCCTGCCGTGTGGAAGATCTTCGTTAGGCTGTCAGGCACCACACTCTCTGTACCGTCGTGCTTGTAGTCGTGAGCCTGAATGCAACGACCGCTGGGGATATAGTAGCGGCTGGTGGTAATCTTCAGGTTACCTCTGTAGGGCAATTCACGTATCATCTGCACTAAACCCTTACCATAAGTCCTGGTTCCCAAGATGACAGCACGATCCATATCTTGCAGGCTTCCGCTCACAATCTCTGCAGAGGAAGCAGTTCCGCCATCCACCATCACCACGACAGGCATCACAGTATCAACAGGCTCACTGGCTGTGTAGTACTCACGGTTCACGCTTGCCATCTTGCCTTTAGTGAACACTACTTTCTTCCCCTTGGGAACAAAGAGATTCGTGATGTCAACCGCCTCATTCATGGCACCTCCTGGATTCTCTCTCAAGTCCAGCACCAGACTTGTGGCGCCTTGTTCCTTCAGCTCCACCAATGCCTGACGTACCTCTCTGCAAGCTCCATCCGTGAAGCCAGTCAGATAAATGTAACCCACGCCTGGACGCACCATACCATAATATGGAACCTGAGGAAGCTGGATGGTCTGACGAGTAATCTTAAAGGGCAGAACCTTTCCTTCTGGTCCACGCTTCACGCGAAGCTCGAAAGTAGTACCAGCCTCACCTCTCAGCATATTGGATACGGACGGAGTGAGCATTCCCTTCACATCCTTTCCGTCAATCGTCATGATGACATCACCTGCCCGTAGTCCTACCTTATCACTGGGAGTTCCCTCGTAAGGCTCACTTATCACGGCTCGATCCTCCTTCTTGTGAAAACGAATGATGCTGCCTATTCCAGCATACTTCCCTGTCGCCATCTGACGCAGTTCCTCGTCGTTCGCAGGATAATAGTCGGTAAAAGGATCCACACGATGCAACATCGAGCTGATGCCCCATCCTATTACAGTATCGGCACTAAGCGAATCCACATAGTAGAGGTCCAATTGCTTGTATATGTCATTGAATATCTCCAAATTCCTGCTGACAGCAGAATGGCTGTTCTCCTCCTGCTGTGCTACAATGCACAAGGGGAACACCAGGATTGCAGTCAGTATCGCACATTTCTTCATCACTTCAGTTCTTCAGTATTTCTTCTACATTATTATTTATAGAGTCCCACCGCTCATCAGACAAACGAGTACCCACGATTTGAATCACGTTCTCAGAAAGATGAGCACCCACTAAAAGACATTTCTCTAACGAAGCTCCACGAGTCAAAGCATAAAGGAATCCACCAGCAAAGAAGTCACCTGCTGCCGTAGTGTCCACTACATCCACATGATTGGCTCGCACCACAGCCACCTCATCACCCCGCTTAGCACAGGAACCCTTGCTGCCCAGTTTCACTACAGCTATCTCGCAATGGCGGGCTATTTCATCTAAGGCATCGCGTGGATTACTCAAACCTGTGAAGGCGGCACTCTCCTCCTCGTTGGCAAAAACGATATCGATATAGTCATGCACCAAATGACGGAAAAAGGCAAGATCCTCTCTCACCACATTATAGCTTGCCAAGTCGATGCTGAGCCTCATCCCTTGAGCTTTAGCCTTCAGCGCAACCTTCTCCATCAAATCATGGTTCTGCACAAGATAACCCTCGACATGCAGAATTTGATACCCACGGAAAAGATCGTCCGACACCTCATCCACACTCATCATCGAGGCTGCACCCAAACAGGTGGCAAAAGTGCGCTCCCCATCTGGAGAAATCAGCGTATTAGCCACCCCTGTATGATTCTGGCACAGGAAGAAATGAGGAGCGATACCCCGCTGCCGGCAATTATCCATCAAGAAGCGTCCCATCTCATCCTCCCCTATCTTACCAATGAAGCCAGGTTTGGCATGAAGATTGGCGAGAGCTAACATAGCATTTCCCGCACTTCCTCCCGTTGACAACCGAGGATATAGGGGAGCCATCGCCTGCTGCACCGCCACCTGACGCTGCTCATCTATCAGGATCATTCCACCCTTGGGGAGATCCAATTGATAGAGCAAATCATCGTCTGGCAGGCGAACAAGCACGTCAACCAATGCATTGCCGATTCCTGTTATTTTCTCCATTTCCTGTATTTTTTTTGCAAAGATATTGCATATTTCCAAAAAAACCTCTAATTTTGCACCGCATTTGAGCGAAAAACTCAAAAAAAGTCGATAAAAGACTGCTTCAGTAGCTCAGTTGGTTAGAGCACATGACTGTTAATCATGGGGTCGTTG
>CAMKMK010000142.1 GCA_946413885.1 uncultured Prevotellaceae bacterium | reverse complement strand
TTTTTTTATATTACAAAAACTCATTATCGATTGGCTCTCTTTTTTACTTATGATGATTATTTTACTCTTTTGGCGCATGTATGCGCAAAGTGTTTGAAAAAATTTTGTAATTTTGCATCGAAGTAAAAAGATTGGGCTATGTGCCGATAACTTATTTTCTATCAAAACAATGGACGAAAACCAGAAATTCAGGGCTGTGATGCCTATCCAGCTGAGATTCTCCGACTTTGACCGTTTCGGCCATGTCAACAATGCAGTCTATTTCAGTTATTCCGACTCTGCGAAATGCGAGTACATCTACCACGTGATTCCCAATCTGAAGATTGATAAGACGGGCGTGGTGGTTGTGAACCTCAAAGCCACCTTCCAGCACGAGATCCATCGAGAGGAGGCTGTGGTGGTGGAGACGGCTGTGACCCGTATTGGCCGCAAGAGTTTCACTATGATTCAACGTGTACTGAACCCTGAGAAGAAGGAAGTGAAGTGCATCTGCGAGTCGGTCCTCGTCTTCTTTGATCTGGAGAACCGCGAGACAATTGTCATTAAGCCTGAATGGATAGAGGCGATGAACGAGTTCGAGGGACGCGAACTGAGAGACCTCTGATGATTGGCGAATCCCTTTTGGAACATAAATCGTCAAACCTTATCTGCAAAGAAATGGAGTCCATCAACCTGACAGAAGGTGGCATTATGCGCAATATTGTCAACTTCTCGTTGCCTTATCTCCTGTCGTATTTCATGCAGGTTCTGTATGGGATGGTGGATCTTTTCATCATAGGCCAGTATTGCGGAGTGGAAAGCATCACGGCTGTAAGCATAGGCTCACAGGTGATGCATATGTTGACGGTCATCATCATCGGCTTGGCAATGGGTAGTACCGTCGTTATTGGGCAGGCAATTGGGGCGAACAATACGCGGAAAGCCTCGTTAGCGGTGGGCAACACCATCACGCTCTTCATGTGCTTCTCAGTCTTCCTGACAGTCGTATTGCTGGCTAGCACGAGGGGAATCGTTGACCTGATAGCGACGCCAACGGAGGCGGTTGATGGTACGATAAACTATCTGCTCATTTGTTTCGTGGGAATTCCCTTCATCGTGGCTTACAACATCATAGCGAGCATTTTCCGCGGATTGGGTGACTCCAAGAGTCCCATGTATTTCATCGCTATCGCTTGTGTGGCAAACATCCTCTTCGATATCCTTTTCATTGGTATCCTTCAACTGGATGCTGCTGGAGCCGCTTTAGGCACTACGTTGGCACAGACACTTAGTGTTGTCATTTCGCTCATGATGATTCGACGGAGGAAATCAATCAATATGGTGAGAGGTGACTTGCGACCCAGGCAGGAGGCGATGGGGGCTGTGCTGAAGATAGGCATCCCTGTGGCGTTGCAAGACGGATTCATTCAGGTGGCTTTCATTATCATTACGGTGATCGCCAACATGCGAGGACTGACGGATGCGGCTGCGGTGGGAATCGTGGAGAAACTCATTGGAGCCCTTTTCCTGGTACCTTCCTCAATGCTATCAGCCGTGAGTGCGATAGGTGCCCAGAATGTTGGCGCAGGTAAGTATTGGCGGGCTCAGCAGACACTTTGGAACGCGATGGCTGTCGTGTTGGCATACGGATTGGTGATTTCAGTTATCATCCAATTCTTTGCAGACGATGTTATAGCGGTTTTCACAGACGATGCAGGTGTCATTAAGTCAGGCGGGGAATACATTCGCTCCTACATCTGGGATACGGGAATAGCAGGCATACATTTTTGCTTTAGTGGTTTCTTTTGCGCTTACGGGTACTCCATTGTGTCGTTTATCCATAACATGTCGAGCATCCTGTTCCGCGTGCCTCTCTGTTACCTGTTTTCCATCCACAATCCTGACAATCTCTATCCCATGGGTGCTGCCACTCCCATCGGCTCCTTTGTCTCCGTCTTGGCTTGTGTCGTTGTTTATGTCTGGTTGAAGAGGAGCGGAAGGTTGAAGAACACAAAAGAATGAGGGGCAAATCAAATGTAGATTCACCCCTCACGCGAATGGAAGTCAAAACAATGTAATATGCGTATGATGTAAATTATTATTGGAATCTATCAAGAAACCTCAATCTTCTGTTCAACTTTCTTCTGTACTTGTGCCAGCTTAGGCAACTCGATGTGAAGTATGCCGTCTGTCACCTTGGCTGAAATGTTTTCTTTGTCAACGTCATCGGGCAGTACATAACTCTGTTCGTAGTTGCTGTAGCTGAACTCACGACGCAGATAATGTTCCTTCTTGTCTTCGTTTTTGTGCTCGAACTTCTGTTCCATCTTGACGTTCAGGTTCCCTTCTTCATCGAGATTGATCCTGCAGAACTCCTTCTTTAGACCAGGAGCAGCAATCTCCATCTCGTATGCTTTCTCGTTCTCCTTCACGTTGACTGCTGGTGCTGTAGAATCCATACGTGGCATCCAACCGTCATCAAAGAAATCACCAAATAGTTTTGACATCCAATTGTCGCTGTTGTTTCTACGTGCTAACATCATAAGTCTTACCTCCTGATTATATTTTAATGTTAAACTTTTTGTTCTTTCCTTGTATCCTTTCCAGCCCTTTCGTGCTTTCAGTTTACACTTGATAAGATGCAACGCTTATGCCAAATTAATTTGTGGAAAAAATGACACAGATGATGATGTCAAAGTAGTGACAAATTGACGGAAAGTTTAAAAATTTTAATCATTCAGCTTAAAATGACACATTTTGATGCGACAAATCGTTTGAAGCGTGTCCTTGATGACGAATTGCATTCACATTTTTGCTCAGAATGCATACTTTTTATTATATAATGTGAGGATTTTCGCAAAATGTGTTTATTTTTGCAACGCATACGTTACCCAATAAGTGACAACAATGTGGAGTGAGATGGCTATCTTTGCGCTGGGTTTTCTGGCTCAACTATTCTTCTTTAGCCGGATGCTTGTCCAATGGATTATGTCGGAACGAGAGAAGCGTATCGTCTCGCCCGATTTCTTTTGGTTGTGTAGCCTGATAGGCAGCATTCTCTTCTTCCTTTACGGATGGCTACGTGATGATTTCAGCATTATTCTGGGGCAATTCATTTCCTATTTCATCTACATCTGGAATCTCGACCTGAAAGGCGTCTGGAATCGTTGGCATGTCCTGATACGTGCCTTGATTCTGCTTCTTCCCTTCGTTGCCGTGTATAAGATGACAAGCGAAGCGGAACTTTTCGTTCACAACTTCTTCCACAACAGTCACGTCCCTCTTTGGCTACTCATTTTCGGCTCGTTGGGACAGATCATTTTCAGCGTTCGTTTCCTCTACCAATGGCTTTACTCGATGAAGCAGGGCGAATCTATTCTCCCTATTGGATTCTGGGTTATCAGTCTGATAGGTTCAGGCATCATCGTCATCTACGCTTGCATCCGCCTTGATCCTGTCCTTATTCTCAGTCAATTGGGTGGATTCATTACCTACACGAGAAATATCATACTTGGAATGAGACACGACAGGGAAGAACGGAAAGAGGAACCTATTTCAAATACTCATTCATAATCTTTTGCTTACGTCCATTGTACCCAGACATTGTTTCTTTTGCTTTGTCATTTGTCTGAACATGCCATTACATGCTCAGTTCAATACAATTAGCTACAAGCGTATAAATATCGTAGGCATCCTAGAAAGAATTGAGTATGATTCTTAGAACCAAACCTTGAGATACTTACATCCGTGTGAAGGAATTTTGCAGTTGAGTTCGCTTTCAGAGAGATTTCTTTGGCGCCACAGGTCGCGGATGGTCTTTGCGGGCTTTTCCGATGGGATGAGGGCCTTTATATCTACCTTTTGGTCCGTTTCGCCTGTGTTGAAGATGCCTACAGCGATCGTTCCGTCGAAAAGCGGACGACTCCAAACCTCGATGTCTCCAACCTTCTGGGTGCTGTCGGCCTGCTTGCCAAGGATGTCTTGGTCGATGGCATTTACCTCGTTGTTACTGAGCAGGTTCAGCGTGAAATCATCCATCTGGGCGATGTCACAACCGATAAGCATGTTGGAGGCGACGAGTGTCCACAGCGTGATGTGTGTGTATTGCTCGTCTGGTGTCAGACGCGTTTCGCGAAGGCCGTTGGTGTTCTCGCCCAAACCATAACCCACTTTGCCCACAACTAGCATGTCGGGGTCGTTCCAATGGCCGATGGAGGAATATTGTGATTTGCCTAACTGCTGACGGAAACCGACATCGTAGATGGAGTGCCAGGTATCGTTGATGTCCTGTGCCGTGCGCCAACTGTTGCCGTCGCAATAAAGTCCCCACAGATAGACCTGCGTTCCGCCCAAGGGACCGAGGCTGTAGAAGATATCGCGAGGCTGCTGGCGCAAGAACTTCTGCATCAGCAGATAGGGACGTATGCAACTGGCAAAGCCATAGTCATTCTCCTCCCTCCGCACATTCTCGTAGCTGCACCAGTCGTATTTCAGGTAATCAACGCCCCATTTGTTCCAGACTTCAGCATCTTCCTTCTCGTAGCCGAGACTTCCAAGATAGCCGCCACAGGTGGTTGCACCAGGAGCGCTATAGATGCCGAACTTCAATCCACGTTCGTGGAGCCAGTCAACGAGTCCTTTCATCGAGGGGAACTTCTCGTTAGCATCGAGGGTTCCGTCGGCGTTACGTGCTGGAGCTTCCCAGCCGTCGTCGATGTTGATGTAACTGTAGCCGTAGTCGGCCAGACCCTTGTCGATGAGCGCCTGTGTAGAAGCCATTACCTTCTCCTGCGTTACGGTCAGTCCCCAGCAGTTCCACGAGTTCCAGCCCATTGGTGGAGTCTGGCCAATCATGTCTGCGCCCACTTTCAGCGTGAACTCCTGCGAGGCCTTTCCCTTGGCATTCTCAGCAGTTACGGTAAAGCTCAGGACGGCTGGCTTGTCGATCTTTCCGCTCAGCACGCCGCTTTCTGTGAGTTGGAGGCCTTCAGGAAGGTCGTTACACGTGAACTTCATCGGCTTTTCGCCTGATACGGGGAAGCGATAGATGACGGGAGAGCCTGGACGCACGCCATAGACAGGAGCGCCGTTGAAGCGAGGCATAGCGGGAGCTGGAGGTGTCAGGACGTATTTCAGCTGCCTGCTTTCGCTGAGCACCTTTCCTGTATTGGCATCAGTATATGTTGCTGTCAACTGATACATCTTATCCATATCATAAGGTACAGTCACGCGCACGGGCTTGTTCCGCTTAAGGGAGAGTTTCTTGGTCAGGGACTTCGCCTTGGCTCCCGTTTCGCGGTCTGTAATCGTTACATCCAGCGTTCCCTTGGTAGTCTCCAGATAGGCGTTGTTGACCTCTATATCGTAATGGTATTGTCCTACATTCGTGTCCGTGAGGTTCATGGAGAGACCGTCAGCAGCTTGGGGGCAGGTTATCGTCAAAGGGTTGTTGTACAAACCGCCAGAACCTCCACGATTATAGACGCGAACGGCTATTACATTCTCTGCATCGAAGCGAACACCATCTTTCTTGACATCGACCACATAGTTGCGAACCATACTACTCGCGGGAAAATAGCCAGCTGCATTTGTCGGCATACGGCCCGTCGAGCCTATCAGTTTGCCATTCAGGAAACACTCGTCCACATCATCAGCCTTGGGCATATTGAAGATGAGAGCGTTCTGCTGATCAGCGCCCTGAAACACGCTTTTGGGGATATTCACGTGAATGCGATACCAGCCGTATGCCCTGGTGTTTTGGGGAAAGCCCTGCTTGTCCCATTGCTTCGTAATGTCAATCTCGCTCCACGAGGCATCGTCCATTTCGGGCTTAGCCCAGTTCATGTCGTCGCCTTGCTTGAAAAGCGCCTTGCTGACGCTTACGTTTTGAGCCTCCAAGTTC
>CAMKMK010000141.1 GCA_946413885.1 uncultured Prevotellaceae bacterium | reverse complement strand
ATACGGCGGCGACACACAAAGGGTGAGGCTCATAACAAAAAGGATACGTGAAACTACTGGGAGAAGGTATTCCGCGTACATAATCAGGAAGGACATGAAACATCATAAATACAGAATACTTTCTGGTCCCAAGCAAAAGAGCATATCCACGATACTGAGGTCAGGCAGGAAACCCTCTCGCTGAGAAAAAACTTGATAATAAGGTGTTGGTCTATATGGAAAGACGGCAGGGAACCGCAAATCCTTGACATCTGAAGGAGATGCTTGATAAGTCTCTGTCACACGAAGAGATGGTTGAATGTCAATCAACTGACATACACATTGAAGCAAATCTCGATTGTAATCCACCAAAAACTCCCAGTCAGGCTCATAAAAAGGACGAAAGTCATCTTCGTAATACTCAAAGAATGGACTCTGCCCATAAGCACTCTTGAGCGCATTCCAATGCAGGTGTCTCCAATTGCCGTGATCACTGATACGAATCTCGCTGATGGGACAATGAGGATTCTGAGGCTTGACCACAGGTATTGTAAGAGGCAAAGGACCGTCAGGACCAGCAATCACACAGCGGTTGCGAAGTGTCTGCTTGACATAATGCTCCTGATACTCGATATACGTAGTGGTAGCACCTTTTAAAGCAGAATAATAGGAAACAGGAGCCAGATAGGAGGTTGAAACAAGAATATCCATAAATTCACACACTATCTGACAGGAATAAAAATACGATTACGACGTAGACGACGATTCAAAGGCAGAGAGGTGTTCAAGGAATAGAGAACCGTCTCCACACGACCCAAAATGAATTCCTCTGGAACAAAACCAAATGTTCTGCTGTCAAAGAAGTTGGATTCATCACCTGAAATTACCCAATAGTAATTGTGATGGAACTGATAAAAAACACTTTGTAAGCTATCTTCTCGAAAAGAATCTTCCTTCATTTTGACTTTATTAGGTTCAAAGCGTTCTATCGTGAGCTTATACAAATCTCTAACCCAAGGAGAGATACAAACATGAGAACCCTCGGCTGGAACCATCAAGGGCCAAATACATCCTCGAGTATAATCACGACAAATGGAGACACGTCCCTGTTGACCCATCCATATCGTATCACCTGGACAAGCTAAAATATGTCCTACGTACAGTTCACTGGTATCAGGTAAAGCTCCTCGTTCTACAGCTGGATTATTGAAAGCAATCCAATCGCCACTGGTTGGTATATTGCGTTTGAAATATCGATGGTATCCGCCCCATCGGGCAAAAGGACGACGCAAGCCATAGGACCAGCGATTGACCAAAACTCTATCCCCCTGCAGCAACGTGGGAACTTCGCCATCCTGAGGAATTGTAAGAATAGCGAACACACATGTACGAAGCAGAAGTACCAATACGACTCCTACCAATAAACAAACGAGGAAAGAAGAAACGTGCTTCAGAGTAGTTTATTTGATATTGTCCACAAAACGGAAAAGACGATTCCAACGGATATGTCCACCAAACCAAGAACGGTCTTTGTCAATAGAGAGCCATATCATGATAGGTTTACCTACGATGTGATCTTCAGGAACGAATCCCCAACAACGGCTGTCGGCACTATTATGACGATTGTCGCCCTGCATCCAATAATAATCCATCTTGAAAGTGTATTCCTGTGTTTCTTCCCCATTGATGAGAATCTTGCCATCCTCTGTCACCTTGAGATCATTTCCCTCGTAAACTCGAATGGGACGTTCATAAACAGGTAGATTCTCCAATGTCAACTGAATATTTTCTCCTTTCTTGGGAATCCAGATAGGGCCATAATTGTCACACGTCCAACCTGTATTGCAGTTCAGGGGATAGAGATTTTGAGTATCACGATTTTCAACCAAAGTGACACTTGCCACCAAGTCTTTGCGGGCAAGAAGTTTTTCTTTTCCTTCTGCAGTAAGAGGAATGATGTCCTGAGCAGCAGCATACATGGGATCCATGCCTTGTCCATACAGGTCATCGTAACTGATTCCTGCTTCCTTGACAATCGGATCCTTCATGTCAGGACGAGCCAACCACTCCACACGATAGTTGTATTGTACATTCTGGGCATCAGGATTCTTTTCTCCATCCAGATACATGACACGATTCTTTATCTGAAGAGTCTGGCCAGGAAGACCCACACAACGCTTCACATAATTCTCACGACGATCCACTGGACGACTGTCTATCTTACCGTACTCCTGAGATGAATTCTTAATATACATGCGACCTAACTTATAGTAAGTCTCATAGAGTTGACGACTCTGCATAGCAGTTAGTTCTTCTTCATTAGGTGTACTGCCCATCTCCTGCTGATATATCTGACGGCCAAAAATATAGCACATGTTGTAATACTCTGTCTGATAGGGGACAGCTGTCACGATGGTATCACCTGCCGGATAATTGAAAACGACGATGTCATTCAACTGAACAGGTTTGGGAGAAACTCGCTTGTATTCCCATTGAGGCCATTTGATATAGCTTTTGCCCAATCCTAAGGGAAGAGTGTGCTGGCAAAGAGGCATGTGGAGAGGAGTTTGAGGGACACGAGGACCATAACTTAATTTGCTTACGAAAAGATAATCGCCTACCAAGAGACTCTTCTCCAATGAACTGGATGGGATTGTGTAGTTTTGGAAGAAATAGATGTTCACAAAATATACTGCCACCAAAGCAAACACGATGGCATCTATCCAACTCATGACCACACGAACCAAAGGATTCTCTGCTTCCTTCCACCACGTCCAAGGGATGATGCGAGTCACGTATGCATCAAAGATAAAAGGTAAAGCAATGATGCCCCACCACGCATCTACCCAATACAGGAATGCCAAAAAGAGGATACAGAGAATGATTCCTTTTGCCCAATCGGACTTTGTTGCCTGATATTTCTTTTTCTTCATATTCTGAAAATCTGTTATTTCGATGAATGTCAATTAGAATTTAAACAAATCACTTATCGAGAGCAATCCTGAATGAGTAGCAGTATATTCTGCTGCCAAGACTGCTCCTAAAGCAAATCCACGACGATTATGGGCATCGTGAGTTATTGTAATCTGATCAGCCTCACTATTCCATGTAATAGAGTGAATGCCAGGAACTTCATCACGACGGATACTGTCGATACGCAGTTTATCAACAGGTACTTCCGCTGTTCCTTCCACATCGCCATCAGGTTTGGTTAACTGGCCAAACTGCCAGCCAGAAAGTCGATCGACCTCAGCGATAAGTTCCTCTGCCAAAGAAATACCTGTACCACTGGGGTGGTCCAACTTGTGGACATGATGGACTTCTTCGAGTCGTGGAGTATAGGAATCAAACTGATTCATGATACGTGCCAGGTATCGATTGACAGCACGGAAGATGGTGACACCCAAGCTGAAATTGCTGCTCCAGAACAACGTTTGACCTCCCTCTGTACACATCTTCCTGACATCTTCACCATGCTCATCAAGCCATCCTGTGGATCCGCTCACGACCTTCACATTATGACTAAACGCCTTCAAATAATTGTTGTAGGCAACCTGAGGAGCGGTGAATTCGATGGCAACGTCTGCACTTTTAAACTCAGGAGAATCAAAATCCTGTTGATTGTCAATGTCTATCTTGCAAACAATCTGGTGTCCTCTGCTCAGAGCTATTTCCTCTATCATATGACCCATCTTGCCGTACCCTATCAAAGCTATTTTCATACGTATGTCAAAATTTTGGTGCAAAAATACTGCTTTTAGGTTGAAAATCACTAAATTTGTTTCAAAATTTTAGTTAATGTACATTCTCAAGCATGGAAAAACTGCTTCATTATGTATGGAAACATAAGATTCTGCCATTGAAAGCTTTGACGACAACAGATGGCAGGGATCTGGAAATCATAGATCCTGGAATGCATAACTCGAATGCAGGCCCAGACTTTTTCAATGCCAAGATACGCATTGGGGAAACCGTTTGGGCAGGAAATGTGGAGATACACCTGAAAAGTACTGATTGGTATCAGCATGAGCACCATTTGAATGACGCCTACAATAACACCATCCTTCACATCGCTCAAACGGTAAACAGTGAGGTTAAAACGCATGATGACAAAGTCATACCTCAACTTCAACTCGATATTCCTGCACAATTAGCCATTCATTACAAGGAACTGCAAAGTACTGAAGATTATCCTCGATGCCATAAGATGATTCCTGAACTGGAAAAGATGAAGATTCATGGCTGGATGGATGCTCTTTTGGCAGAGAGATTGACAGAACGAAGCCAGAAAGTGTTGGATCGCGTGAAGGAGACAAACGGCGATTGGGAGCAGGCTACTTTCGTGACCCTGAGTCGAAACTTTGGTTTTGGATTGAATGGAGATGCTTTTGAACGCTGGGCGAAACTCGTTCCTTTGCAAGCCGTGAACAAACATCGTGACAATCTCCAGCAGATAGAAGCCATCTTCTTGGGATTGGCCGGATTGATCGAAGAATGTCATAAACAGAAGACCAACGATGAAATCGCGTATTTGAAACAGGAATTCGCCTATTTATCGCATAAATTCTCTCTTCCCAGCCCCTTGAAACCCAAGCAATGGAAATATCTTAGAACTCATCCTCAAAACTTTCCTCACACTCGTATTTTGCAGATCGCTCATTTATACCAAAGTGGTAAAGCACAATTCTCTTCTTTTCTGGAAGCAAAGGGCGTGGAGACCTTGCATAAAGCTTTACAAGTGAAGGGAACCTCGCCCAACAGCAGAAACCTGATTGTCATAAATACCGTAGTACCTTTATTATATGCCTATGGCACAAGTCACAACGAGAGGAAATACCAAGAACGAGCTATTCGCTTATTGGAAGAGATACCTGCTGAGAACAATTATATCTTGAGACAATGGAAGGCTTGCGGTTTGGATGTGAAAACTGCAGCTGACAGCCAAGCGTTGATACAACTGAAAAAGGAATACTGCGACAGGTTGGATTGCCTGCGTTGCAGATTCGGATATGAATATTTGAAAAGATGAAATACGTTTTTGAACAGAAGATGAAGGTTCGCGACTACGAATGCGACCTGCAAGGAATCGTGAATAATGCCAATTATCAACACTACATCGAGCATACTCGACACGAATTTCTCCTCCATGCTGGCATCAGTTTTGCTGAAATGCATCAGCGTGGAATCGATGCCGTAGTGGCTCGCGTGAAGATTTCCTACAAGACGCCTTTGAGGAGTGGAGACGAGTTTGTCTCCAGATTAAGAGTTGCCAAAGATCGCGTCAAGTATGTATTCTACCAGGACATCTTCCGCCTGCCTGATGAGAAAATGGTGATAAAGAGTCAAGTGGACACAGTTTGCCTGATAAATGGCGAGTTGGGTGTGTGTAAAGAATTGGAAAAGATTCTGGAACCTTATTTTGAGAAGGAATGACGGAACAAGAGATCTTATACACGATAGCTCTCACACGAGTGCCTAACATAAGCTTGCAGAACCTCCATCTTCTGCTGGATGAGGTGGGGAGCGCAACGACCATTTATGAGCATCGAAGGAATGTGTTGGATATCCTGCCCCAAGCCAACAAGAAACTTGTGGAGTCTCTTGCCTTGATGGAAATGCAGATTCCCAGGGCAGAAGAGGAGTTGAAATTCACGCAAGAAAACCATATCCAATGCCTTTGTTTGAAGGATGAAGCCTATCCTTCCCGCATGCGTGACTGCCCAGATGCTCCTATCCTGGTTTACTACAAAGGCAATGCTGACCTGAATGCTCGACATGTTCTTGCCGTTGTAGGCACACGCCAGATTACTGAATACGGCAAGGATCTCTGCTCGCATTTCGTGAAGGATTTGAGCCAAATGTGTCCTGATGCCCTCATCGTCAGCGGGCTTGCCTATGGAGTAGACATTCATGCCCAAAGAGCTGCTTTGGAGAATGGTTTGGATAC
>CAMKMK010000140.1 GCA_946413885.1 uncultured Prevotellaceae bacterium | reverse complement strand
AAATGGTAAATCGTTAAATCGTAAATAATAAAAACATGACAGCAAACGACACGATAAATATAGCTCTCATCGGTTGCCGAGGCATGGGATGGGCAGATCTTTGCGCCATGATGCAAAATCCAGGAGTACAGCTGATAGCCCTGTGTGATGTGGACAAAGAGGTTCTAGACAAACGTACCGCTGAGGCCGAGAAGAACTGGGGACCCCGCCCCCAGCAGTACCGCGACTACCGCCAAGTTTTAGAGAATAAGGACATAGATGCCGTCATCATCGGCACCCCTGATCACTGGCATTGCCTCATCATGACCGATGCATGCTCTGCTGGAAAGGATGTCTATGTGGAAAAGCCTGCTGCCAACAGTATTGCCGAGTGCGATGCCATGGTGGCTGCCCAGCAACGTTACAACCGTGTGGTGCAGGTGGGACAGCAGAAACACAGTGCCGAACACTGGAAGCAACTCCATGACTTCATTCAGAGTGGGAAACTGGGCCATATCGGACGAATCAACATCTGGGCCAACTTTACCTATGTGGTGCTGAAAGAACTAACCCCTGACACAGAACCGCCTGCAACCCTTGATTATGACATGTGGCTCGGCCCTGCACCCCAGCGTCCCTATAGCCGGACCCGTAACGTCAGCTGGCGCTGTTTCTGGGACTATGGTGGCGGACTAATGACCGACATGGGACCCCATCTGTTAGATATGGCTCTTTGGGACATGAACGTCAAGGAGACGCCTCTCAAAGTATCTGCCCTAGGTGGTAACTTTGTTAATCCAAGCAATAAGGCTGAGACGTTCGACACCCTCAGTGTTGACTTTGAACTTAAGGACTTCAGCATATTCTGGAACAATACGGCTATCGCCTCAGGACCTTATGGTAGTGTCAACGGACTTGAATTCATGGGTCAGAACGGTACGGTTGTCACCAACTACGACTGGTGGGAAGTGCTGCCTCGAGACGGACGCTTGGAACCCATGAAAGTAACAGCGACTCCAGGTGAGCATGTAGTTCACACAGGCAACTTCTTGGAGTGTGTTCGTTCTCGTCGCATCGATCAGTTAGCCTGCCCCATTACCCACGGAGTCCTGTGTGCCAAGTTTGCCCATTTGGGTAACATCGCTGCCCGTACTGGGAAGGTACTTCGATATGACGACCAGCGCCATACCTTCCACGACAAGACAGCAGACAAGTTCATTGCCCACCCCTATCGTAAACCATGGAAAATGTTCAGATAATTTCAAATAAAAACATACGATTATGAGTACCAGAAGAGAATTCCTGCTCCAGTCAGCATCCGCACTTGCTGCCACTTTCATTCTGCCCCAGGCGCTACAGTCACGCCCCTTCCGCACCTCCCAAGCACCCAGCGACCAACTTCGCGTGGCACTGATTGGGTGCCGTTCTATGGGATGGGGAGACCTTTCAGACGTGATGAACCATCCCAACATGTACTGTGCCGCCCTGTGCGACATCAACCAGAGCATACTTGAAAACCGTGCCGCTGAGGCTCAGAAGAAATGGGGAAACCGCCCTGACACCTATTCTGACTACCGCCGCATCCTTGACCGTCAGGACATTGATGCCGTCGTGATTGGCACGCCCGACCACTGGCACTGCCTCATGATGACTGATGCCTGTTCGGCTGGAAAAGATGTCTATGTGGAAAAACCGATAGCCAACAGCATCGCTGAGTGTGATGCCATGGTGGCCGCCCAGGAACGTTACGGTCGTGTGGTACAGGTGGGACAACAACAACGCAGCTCCCATCTCTGGCATGAGATGAAACGCATCGTGGATAGCGGACAGCTTGGAAACATTGCCCGTGTCAACGTCTGGGCCAACTTCGGCTATGCCGCCATCCTGAATCCTGCAAAGGACGGCCCCACTCCAGAGGGCATTGATTTCGAAATGTGGCTCGGCCCTGCACCCCAGCGTCCCTTCAATGAGACCAAACTCAATGGCCTGTGGCGTATGTTCTGGGACTATGGAGGTGGACTGCTTACCGACTGGGGAGTCCATTTGCTTGACATGGCTTTCTGGGGCATGAACGTGACTGGTATGCCGCTCCGCGTAATGGGTTCAGGTGCCAACCATGCCTATCCCAATAACTTTGCTGAGACGTTCGACACCCTCAGCGTCTTCTATGCTTTCCCTGACTTCCTCATCCAATGGAGCAACGTAGCCATCGAATCAGGCCCCTACGGCATAAACTACGGACTCGAGTTCAAGGGCACCAAGGGCACACTCGTCGTCAACCGCGAGAAGATGGAACTCTATCCACAAGGAGAGAATCAGCCCTCGCAACAATGGAAACCCACCAACAACGAGCACTACGATCACACCACCAACTTCATAGAGTGTGTCCGCTCACGTCGTTTCAACACCGCCTGCACTATCCAGAACGGAGCCTTCTGTGCCAAGATGGCTCATTTGGGCAACATCGCTGCCCGCACAGGACAAGCCCTTACCTACGATGATCAACGGCACACCTTCCACGATAAGGCGGCAGACAAACTTATCGCTCATGCCTATCGCAAGCCTTGGCGAATGCCTAAAATATAACTCAGTAAGGACATGAGAACAATGAAGAAGTGGGCAACACTGCTCCTCATGATTGCGTTCAATTCGATGTTACTGGCACAAAATGAGGCAGTGGCATCTCATGGTATGCCGAACCCTTACCCTGAGAAATTCTTCCATCTGAACACGCGAGGGAGCCTGAAGAACTCGCTGCTGAAGTTTGAGAAGGGAGGCGAGGCTACGGTGGCTTTCCTGGGCGGTTCCATCACGGAGATGAAGGGATGGCACAACATGCTGATGGACTACCTGACGAAGAGCTTTCCGCAGACGAAGTTCCGTTTCATTGAAGCAGGCATCGCGTCCATGGGGTCTACTCCCCATGCCTTCCGACTGGTGAATGATGTGCTCTCGAAGGGGCCGGTGGACTTGCTCTTCTTCGAGGCTGTGGTAAACGATGAGACGAACGGGTTCACGCCCATGGAGCAAGTGCGAGGCGTAGAGGGTGTGGTGCGTCACGTTTGGCAGAACGATGGGACGACAGACATCGTGATAATGCATTTCATACGTCCCTATTTCGCTGATTTGGTGGCACAAGGGCAGATGCCTGATGTGGTGCTCAACCACGAGCGGGTGGCCAACCACTATCTGGTGCCAAGCGTAGACATGGTGAGCGAGATAAGCGAGCGCATCCTGGCAGGCGAACTGACTTGGAAGGACTTTGGTGACGACCATCCCTCTCCGCTGGGCCAGCAGTATTATGCAGCCTCGATACTGAGACTGATGGGCCTGATGTGGAGCGACCGCCGCAAGACGGACGAGGTGAAGCCTCATCCTCTACCCCAGAAGCCGCTGGACGAGTATTGCTACGATGGAGGAGATTTCCTGGATATCGGCGAAGCAAAGCTGGGACGAGGATGGACGGTGGTGCCGACGTGGCATCCCACAGACGGAGCTGGCACGCGTCAGGGGTTCGTGGACGTGCCCATGCTGATGACGGAGAAAGCAGGGAGTCGCCTGACGCTCGACTTTACGGGCCGTGCCATAGGCATCTGCTGTGCGGCAGGTCCCTCGTCAGGAATTCTGGAATACTGCATCGATGGTGGTTCCCCAAAACAGCTTGACACGTTCACGTATTGGAGCGGAGGGCTCTATATTCCCTGGGTCTTCATGTTAGAGACTGAACTGGAGCAGGGTCCCCACCGCTTGGAACTGAAGATGTCATCCCAGAAGAATGAGCACTCGAAAGGTACCGCCTGCCATATCCGCAACTTTGTGGTGAACAAATAAGGAGACGATGACAGACAGAAATAATATCACAAAAAGAATTGAAATGAGAAACCTAATGAAAACCTTATTGCTGCTGGCCATCCTGATACTGCCGGCAGCTCTCTCCGCTGCCAATCCCCCACGACGAGTGTTGGTGCTGGCCGAACGAGGCGGACTCCACGAAGGTTTCACTGCCACGGGTATGAAGTGGTTAGAGTCGCAGCGCGAGAACCTGAACATGGAACTGACGGTGCTAAACTCTGCCAAGGAAATCCCTCAGGGTGAACTGAAGAAATACCAACTGGTACTGCAACTCAACTACCCTCCCTACGCTTGGAGCGAGGCTTCGATGAGGGACATGGAGAAATATATCGACAAGGGTCAGGGCGGATACATCGGCTTCCACCACGCCAGCCTGCTGGGCGAGTTCGATGGCTATCCCATGTGGGGCTGGTTCTCTGACTTTTTGGGAAAGATTCGCTACAAAAACTACATCGCTGAGAAGTCGGATGGAACGGTGCAGGTAGAGGACCGCCAACACCCTGTCATGCGGAACGTGCCTGGCACTTTCATCGTAGAAGATGATGAATGGTACACGTATGAGACCAATCCGAGACCCAACGTACACGTGCTGGCACACGTTGACGAGTGCAGCTATACCCTGAAGACAGACATCAAGATGGGCGATCATCCTGTCATCTGGACCAATCCTGCGAAGAAGGCCCGCAACGTCTATTTCCAGTTCGGACACAGCAAGCTGCTCTACGATAGTCCTGCCTTCCTTACCCTCTTCGAGAATGCCATCCGCTGGACGTTAGGTGACGCTGAATGAGATGTCTTGTTGTCACAAAAACACAGATATGATATGAAAAGATTGATCAGATTGTATGCCCTCATGATAGGCATCATGTGTTGCAACCTACTGATGGCTCAGGAAAAAGTCTCCAGTGAGCCTGATGAGTATCCTGCCAACTATGCCCGTGCCCCACGCTTCAAGGCACTTCTTCATTACGAACCTCATGCCGAGGAGGCCCATGTGCAGTTCGACAAGCAGGCCATTGAATTCTTCCACAAACTCACTTACGGCGAAGGATGGATCATGGATGTCACCACGTCGCTGGCCGATTATCCCTACGAGAAACTGAAGGACTACTGCATCATCATCAGTCTGAATGCTGCGCCAGGAGGAAAAGAACAACGTGAAGCCTTTGAGAAGTACATGGAGAATGGTGGCGGATGGATTGGCTTCCATGCCTCAGCCTACAATGACCGCAACACGAAGTGGCCCTGGTTCAACCGTTTCCTAGGATGCGGCATGTTCTATTGCAACAACTGGCCGCCTCAGCCTGCTCTGGTAGAATGCGACACGCAGGAGCACTCCATCACCTCTTCTCTACCCCAATCCTTCGTGGTGCCTGCCAGCGAGTTCTACCAATGGAAACCCAGTCCCAGGCAGAATCCTGATGTGGAGGTACTTGTCTCCATCTCTCCCAAAATGTATCCCTTCGGGTTGAAGGACGTGGTGAGATTCGGCGACTTCCCCATCGTCTGGGCCAACACAAAATATCGCATGGTTTACCTGAACATGGGACATGGTGACGAGGGATTCATCGATGCCACGCAGAACCTGCTCTTCGTCAACGCTTTCCGTTGGATAGTGAGCCGTGATCCACAAGGCGATCCTTTCCAGAAATAGGATAAGATAAGTTTCCTTTTTAGAGTACCAAAAACCACGTGTGATGATGCCAAAAAAGGGAGCCTTTCTCTTGTCAGGGAACTCACAAATCTGTGGTTTCAAAATCCAGATGGGAACGTACCATCATGCTCTCATCCTGAGCGGATAAATAGGTGATGGTAAAAGTCTTACCCCCTTTGGCTACATTCAAAATTACATGGCCGCCCTCAAAAGCCGCTTCTGGCATCAGGCCAAGGAAAGGTTTGCCTTGATCTTCCTCGCGTCGTTCCTTGGGGAAGATGCCTGGACAAATGTAACGCTCGCCCTGATAGATACTTTGGTCGTAAAGACGTTCCATGACGGGTGCCACATCATGCAGCTGGTCCCAAACACAGCTGACGTAAACCTGCGAATGCAGAGCTGCAATCAATTTCCTGGGCATGCTGTAGTGACCGTGGTGATTGATCTTGGCCACATGACATGATGGTACGGCTTCAGC
>CAMKMK010000139.1 GCA_946413885.1 uncultured Prevotellaceae bacterium | reverse complement strand
AAAATCAATCCATCCTGTCGCGATAATCCGAATATTGGAACTCTCGCAGCACTTCGATGCTTCCATCCAGGTGCTTCATGCAGATAGCTGGATGCTGGATACCATTGAACATGCAGGTCTTGACGGTTGTGTAGTGAATCATGTCCTCGAAGATGATTTCCTCGCCAACCTGTAATTCATGATCAAACTTCCAGCACGACATGTAATCTCCACTCAAACAGCTGTTTCCACCCAAACGATAAACGTGCTCATCCCTCGAGGCATCCTTGATGTAATCCTCAGGCAAAGTCTCAGCTCCACGCACATCCGGCCAATAAGGCATCTCGAGACAGTCAGGCATGTGACACGTGAAAGATACGTTCAGGATAGCTGTCCTAATACCCTGATTCTCAACAATATCGACCACACTACTGACCAAAGGACCCGTTTGCCAAGCAAATGCGCTTCCTGGCTCCAAGATGATGCGAAGCCAAGGATACCTTTCATGCAACCCTTTCAGGATTCTCACCAAATGGTCCGTATTGTAATCACTTCTGGTCATTAAATGTCCACCCCCCAGATTTAGCCACTTGATTTCGTGGAACCAACGTGAGAACTTTTCCTCAAGATGCTCTAAAGTATGCTCCAGCGCCTCAGGGCCACTCTCGCAATGATTGTGACAATGAAAGCCCTCGATGCCTCCAGGCAAATGACCTGGCAGCTGATCTGCAGTAACTCCAAAGCGTGTGCCTGGAGCACAGGGATTATAGATTTCCGTCTCTATCTCAGAATATTCTGGATTGACACGAATGCCGCAACTGACTGTATGCTCTTCGTAGGTTTGGACATAGGGGTAGAAACGGCGATATTGAGACAAGGAATTGAAGGTAATGTGACCACTACAATCCAGAATCGTAGAGAACTCTTCTTCCGTATAAGCTGGGCTGTAGGTATGGGCCAACGAGCCAAATTCCTCACGTGCCAAGCGGGCTTCATAGAGAGAACTGGCTGTCGTGTGGCGAATGAACCCGCGAAATACTGGAAAGGTTTTCCAGAGAGCAAAAGCCTTGAAAGCAAGGATTATCTCCACCTTGCTTTCCTTTGCAATTCTCTCAATAAGTGAGAGATTGCGACGCAACAAATCCTCTTCTATCAGATAATAAGGAGTCCTCATGACTTGTATCTTGTCAATAAACAAGTTTCACATTATCAATCATCAGAGTGTTACCTTCAGAGCCAATGTAGGCGCCACCATAACTGCTATCAAACTTCACGATCAAATGAGTAGGAGTCTCGTTAGGATCTGCCCAACCTTCCTCGATGATCTTCACGTTCTTACCTTTGGAATTAAGCCCATAATATGAACGTTCGCCAGTAACCAAACCCATCCAATCCTTGTACCAAGATTCGTTTGTGATGTCGCCATAATGAATCTGAAACTCTTTTCCCTCGACCCATCCATTGGTGTCTTTGCTGAAACGGAATCTCTGAGTGCCTATACGCAGGGCATGAATATTGCCCTCTTCATCCTCCCAACGTTTCTGCAGAAGGCAAACCATTTCACCCATATCGGCTCCTTCCACAACTCTCCTCTTGGAAAAACCAGTCTCGCGAATGCGTTGCTTCTCGCCTGTACCTTTATAATTATAGTCCAACTTTATCGCTTTGGGACGTTTGGTGAAAGGTATTCCCACGTTGATCTTCGACATGGGATTGGAACTGCTGGTAATTGGTTCGAGCATGGTCCCCAGATAGATAGAGCCAGCAGCCAAGACGCTGATATTCACGATACCAATAGCCTTGCATTTCACGATATGGGTATAAAGTTTCACACACTTGCCTGCTCCATGAGCCTCAGGATAGACAGAAACGTTGGTCTTCACCACACCAGCCACTTTGGCATAAACGTTACTGTTTGCCCAAGGGCATCCACCCTGATTGGTGAAAGCACGAGCCCCGTCGAAAGTGCCCTTGGGACCTATCTCATAAAGAGTTTGGGTGTTTCCACCCACTAATACGGACTCCTTGATGCTACGTGTAATCCATGAATCAAAGTCTCCAAACTTGATAAGTTCTTCCTCAGCAACGGAATTCATGGAAACCAATCCAAGCAATACTGATAAAAATACTTTCTTCATAAGTTCTGAATACATTATTTTGTCACAACTTTGATATTTATTCATCCTTTTATAATTGTCTCGTGAAACTTAGAATGCCTCATTCATGTTCACGCAGACTCCAGGTTTATACTTATTGGTCATACCAACATCAATACGGAAATTCACCCTGGGCTTGAACTCCCAACGAAATCCCACTCCATAGTTAGGCAATGTATGTCGCCACGTAATGGAATCGAAATCGTGGAAACTGTTTGCACATCCCACAAAGAGAACAACACCTAATCTATAAGGTAAGCTCTGGCGTAACTCAAGCTGACCTTCAATAATGTTCCTGTCTCTGTAACGACCTTCGTAATATCCTCGCATGCGACAACTTTCATCACCCACCAGTGCCAGCATGGTCCATGGGACATCGCCACCATAATTCAATTGACTATGCAAATCCAACGCAAGAATACAACGTTTCCAAACCTGACGATATGCATCATAGGTCATCTCAGTACGATTGAAGTAATACGTGTTGAGAAACTTGGGGAAGAAAAGTTGCTCCAACCTGATGAAATTGCCTCGATAGGCATTCAAGATGAAGTCACGACTGTCATATTGCAGAATGGCACCTCCTCCAGCGGAGAAAATGGTCTTATCCTGTCCGTTTATTCGACTAAGCGTTTCACTTGAATCAAAATGATAGTTGTGACTATGATTGAGGTCTATCATAGGGCCAAAATACAGGTTTCTGGCGATGCGGAAGAGATAATCAAATTTGAAATGGATCTTCAGCTCGTTATATCTTCCCTTGTTCTCATTCAGATTAGCGACCTCATAACCAATTCCCCAGAAATCCGTAGGAAGATACTGAAGGGTCAACTTGTAATTCCATCGTTGCTTATCTTGAGGCATAAAATTGTTTCCTCGAAGACCTACCTGGAAAAATCCCTTGATCGTAGCATTGAAAAAAAGCGATACGTTGCTCGCCATCAGCAAAGAATCCGTTGGATCCCACTTGTAGATTCCTGAATAAGCTCCTCCTAAGCCAAAAGAAGAAGTGTTATTATACGAAGGACCAAACACTAAACTCCCGTCAAAGGCTTTGTCCTTAGGCTTATTTGTATTGCTTAGATAATCAAGTATCCAGTAGACAGGCTGCATAACCCCACTCCGCTGAGTGGTGGTTGTATCTATGCTGAGAGTATCCGTTTGAGCGTTGCTGCTCATCGAAACAATCAGAAAAAGAGATAGCCAAAAGCGTTTCACAAGTGCAAAGTTACATAAAAAAGTCCGTATTCCTTGCAGAAAAGTTATTTTATGACTAAATTTGTGGTACAAAACAATCAAGAAATACTATGTTGACTCCTTCTACTCAAGATATTGAAAAGGACATGAGACTCCTGGAATTGCTTTCTCAGACTTTTCCCAATGCTGAAAGTGCCAGTACTGAGATAATCAATCTTGAAGCCATCATGAACCTGCCAAAAGGTACTGAACATTTCGTCGCTGATGTGCATGGAGAGAATGAAGCTTTCCTGCATATACTTCGCAATGCAAGTGGGAACATCAAGCGTAAGGTGAACGATCTTTTTGGCGAGATATTGACGAAGAAAGAAATTGCAGAACTTTGTACGCTCATATACTATCCAGAACAAAAACTGGAAATGAAGGAGACTCAAGAGCAAGACTTGAACGAGTTTTATAGTCAAACGCTTTATCAGCTTATACAAGTTTGTCGATCAGTAAGCAGCAAATATACTCGAAGTAAGGTTCGCAAGGCCCTACCCCGTCAGTTTGCCTACATTATCGAAGAACTTATGCACGAGAATCCTGAGGACGGAAACAAAGAGGCATACTTCAAACGCATTATCGAAAGCATCATTCAGACGGGCCAAAGTCAAAACTTCATCATTGCCATCAGTAATGTAATTCAGCGTCTCAGCATCGATCAGCTACACATTCTTGGCGATATCTTCGATAGAGGACCTGGCGCTCACATCATCATGGATTATCTGCTCACACGCGATAATTTTGACATTGAATGGGGCAATCATGATGCACTTTGGATGGGAGCGGCAGCAGGCAATGATTGCTGCATAGCCAATGTACTTCGATTGTCACTTCGCTTTGCCAACATGGCCACGTTAGAGGATGGTTATGGTATCAATTTACTTCCATTGGCCACTTTTGCTATCGAGAAGTATTCTGATGATCCTTGTCTACGTTTCGAACCCATCGTGATGCCTTCTGAAAAAGCTCCTCGCAAGAAAGATCTCCGCTTGATAGCCCAAATGCACAAAGCCATCAGCATCATTCAATTCAAGCTGGAATATCAAATGCGCATGAAACATCCTGAATGGAACATGCATGAAACAGGAACACTTGAACACATCGATTTCCAAAGAGGTATTTATGTGCTGGATGGCAAAGAGTATGAGCTGCTCGACAAGATGTTCCCTACTGTTGATTATGAAGATCCTTATCGATTGACTCATGCTGAGGAGGATTTGGTAAATAAACTCCATCATAGCTTCCGTATTTCAGATAAACTTCGAAAGCATATCAAATGCCTCTTCCAACATGGATGTATGTATAACATTTCTAACGGCAACTTACTCTTTCATGCCAGCATTCCACTCAACGAAGATGGGTCGCTGAAAATGGTGACATTAAATGGGAAAGGCTATTCAGGGCGAGACTTGATGCATCATATAGGCATGTTCATGCGATCAGCATTCCAGCATGACACACCCGTCGATGAGCGTAAGGCTGCACGTGATTATTTCTGGTATCTCTGGTGCGGTCAGGATAGTCCCCTTTTCGACAAGAGTGGCATGAAAACTTTTGAACGCTATTTCCTCTCAGACAAGAAACTTCAACAGGAAGAAAAGGGCTATTATTACAAGTTACGTGAAAACCCTGACACATGCGAACAAATCTTAGATGCTTTTGGAGTCGAAGGAGACACTCGTCACATTATTAATGGACATGTTCCAATTCATGCAGCTGAGGGTGAGAATCCTATTAAGGCAGATGGAAAATTGATGGTTATCGATGGAGGATTTGCAAAAGCCTATCATAAACAAACAGGAATTGCAGGATACACACTTGTGTATCATAGCCGAGGTTTTCAACTCGTTCAGCACGAACCATTCACCAGTACCAAGGATGCAATACAAAAAGAAACAGATATCAAGTCAAGTACCCAAATTGTTGAAATGGCAGGCCGTCGCATTCGAGTTAGAGATACAGACATAGGCAAGCAACTGCAGGCTCAAGTACAAGAACTCAAAGAACTTCTTTATGCTTATCAACATGGGATACTTAAAGAGGTGAAAAGTTAAGGAAAAGGCGCCAAACTTCACTCTCAACTCATAAAAAAACAAGAAACCTCAGACAAATCTGAAGTTTCTTGCAAAATATCCTACTTGAAAGGAATGCTCTTACTTCAAAGACAAAGTCATGTTCTTTGCATCTTCTACAACGTTGATCTTATCCTCACGAAGCAACCAACCCATAGCCAGATAAAGTTCCTTGTCAGACTTCAGGCCAGCAGCCTTCTTCAAATCCTTAGAAACTAAAGAGCCATTCTCATTCAAAGCAGTCCAAACAGCACCTGCTAATGTTCCAACTTTTTCGTTCATAACTTTTTACCTTTTACAAAAATCTATAACATCTTATGCTCTTGTTTGAGCAGTGCAAATGTACGTCAGATTGTTGATTTTGACAAATTTATTGGAACAAAAACATGTTGAAAAGCAGAAAAATGCCTTTTTTTGACATAAATCAATCCCATGAAGAGAATAAATGTGTATATTCGCGTTAGAAATAATATTTGAAAAAATGAAGAAAACATCAATATCTGTATTAGTGGTCTTTTTAATAACCAGTTTTAGTGGATGTAAGAAAGAAACTTTGGA
>CAMKMK010000138.1 GCA_946413885.1 uncultured Prevotellaceae bacterium | reverse complement strand
AACTATATTTCAATCATTCCAAAGAACGCTTTGCGATTTTTAGTGGACAGCAATGTTCTATAATAGCAAGTTTCTTAGGAATTCTTCCAATTTACATAGTCGGGCACCTCAATATCGGGTTCTTCGACAACGTCATTCGAACTACTGCATCCCGTCAAAGCAGCACAAGCCAATATATGCATTTTGCCTTTATTCCTATTGCTTTGTATTTGTTAATTAATGTAGAATTCTATCCCTGTTTGCAAATGTCGTAAGAATAACCAACATTCACAACTATCTGATAAACAAATTTGTTTGGATTGTCCACGTTTTTGTTTTTTTGTATTCCCTGTAAGTAAATGATAACGTTAAAAGAGGGAAACAACGCCCAACGTAAGAAGGGTCCAGGCGGTATAGCTGAATGTTTGAGCCAACAACATGATACTGCCTACCTTCCAATATGGAGCGCGGAGAATGCCAAAACTGATGGTCACCAAATGCCCAATGATGGGCACTACTGCCAAAAGAGCAAACCACACGCCCCTCCCTCGCAAGAAATCACGTACGCGTTCCAATTTCACAGGATCCACCTTTGTCCATCGAAGTACTTGCTCATAGGTAAAGAATCGGCCAATGAAATAGCTGATACCTGTACCCAAGCAATTGCCTACCACACACCATACCACACACCACACAGGATTCCACCCCAAGACCAAAGCAACTGAGAGGACGGCCTTGGAATTCATGGGGATGGGTGAACCTGCAATGAATGAGCAGATGAAAAGGCCCAGATAACCCAGTGAGATGAAGGTTTCGTTCATTTCTCCTTATTTTATAATAGGGGTGCCAGCAAACGACAGAAGGATTCTTTCACACGTTCCCATCGAGGGCGTTGCTGCCAAGTTTCCAGATTCAACTCATGACAATACTTTGTATCTTCCAGAAAAAGTTGCTTCTGATGCAAGGCAACTTCACGATCATAGATGAATGCATCAATTTCGAAGGCTTGACTCAGACTGCGACTATCGATGTTCACGCTACCAATACTGGTGATTCTGTCATCAGAAACTATCGTCTTGGAATGCATGTACCCGTTGTCATAAAAGTAAAAGCGAACACCCGCTTGCAACATCTGCTCCACATACCATCGCGAGGCATTGATGGTAATGTGTCCCTTATCAGGTCGAGTAGGAATCATAACCCTAACGTCTATGCCTGAAAGAGCAGCTGCAAAAAGAGCACTACGGATAGCCTCGGAAGGGAGGAAATAGGGTGACTGAAGATAGAGATAATGGCGTGAGGTGAAAATGGTCTGCGAGATGGACAAATCCATCACTCGCCAAGGGTCAGTAGGATTGGAACTGATCATCTGTATCAACAGATTTTGGTCTGAATAGAGTGGCTCAGGATAATATACATCATCGTGAATCCACTCCTTGCGAGTAAACTGCCAATCACTAAGGAAAGCCGTCTGCAGCTCACTGACCGAGGGTCCAATCAATCGGATATGAGTGTCACGCCATACGCCACCCCGTATGCCAAGCAAATAACGTTCAGCAATGTTCATGCCCCCCGTATAACCTATTTGTCCATCGATGACTACCACCTTGCGATGGTCCCTGTAATTGGAGAAAGGTGACAAAATAGGGAAAATGGGATTGAACGCCTTTACCTGAACTCCACCATTCTGCATCCTGCGATAAAAACTACGAGGCACGAGCCAACAAGCTGCCGCATCATAAATGACACGCACTTCAACGCCTTCTTTTACCTTATTTATTAAAAGATTGCTAAGATCATCACCTACTGGGTCGGATTCTATCTGAAAAAATTCCAAATGAACGTGATGCCGAGCCGCTTGGATATCAGCCTTCAGAGCTTGATACATGTCAGCAAAAGTGGTATGAATTTCCATTCCATTTCCTCGAGTAGGATAGGATTGGCTTACATTCTGCAACAATGGAATCAAAGGACTCACACCCTCTTCTCCCTTAGCTTGTAATGGGGCAGTGTGTGACTTAAGAACCTGCACACGCTCATCAGTAATCAAAGGTTTATCCTTGGCAGGAAAGCCAAAGAGATAATAGAGCAGAATACCCAAAACAGGCACAAAGATAAGCACCAGAATCCATGCCCAAGCATCAGAAGGACGGCGACGTTGCATCATGACCACAACGGAAAGGTTGAGAGCGAAGAGCAAAATGACCAATCTGATCCAAAACTGAATTATCATAGACGGCAGTCTTAAATAGAAATACCTGTTTCTGACTTCAAAATTATCAAATCCTGATGAAAAATCAAACCCTCATTCACATAAAGATTCATAAAATCGATACACCTTGTGGAAAAAGACTCCTGAATGGACGTAGAAAACGGGGAAAATGGAACAAAAATTGCAAATAAGGAGTTATTCAGAAGTATATTTTGCCATCTTTGACTCTTTTTTATCAGAAAATGGTTACAACATAAAAGAATTTTTCATAATATTGCAGTACCAAAAGTTGAAAACCTGAGAAATAGAATAAATAAACAACATAAAAACGACTAACAGATAATACTAATTTGACAAATTGGACCATGAAATGACAATGTTCTCGCTGATAGCGCATCGGTTGTGACATTGTGGGAAAAGGTCTGAAATAATAACGAAGAAACAACGTTTTTTAGGTTAGATAAAAGAGAGTAATCTTTTTTGGAGACAGTAGTTTAATACTACTTCTTCATGGGAATGAAGGGACCGCGATGTGAATCGCAGTCCCTTTTTTCCTTTATTAAAAATAAATTTCGTATCTTTGTACGGGTTTTGGTAAACAAACAAAAAAAGCCAGTTTGAGAACAGACAAGGAAAAAACAAAGAATAAATAAATGATGAATATGAAAAGAATACTTTTATTGATGGCACTAATGCCTCTGACATTACTGGCCAAAGTGAACCCTCCAGCCCCTTACGGTCCTACACCTACAGCAAGACAATTGGCATGGCATGAACTGAACTTCTATGCCTTCATTCATTTCACCACCAACACTTTCAATGACAAGGAATGGGGATATGGTGATGCAAGTCCTGATCTCTTCAATCCTGCCAACCTGGACTGCGACCAATGGATGAGAGCCATGAAAGCTGCTGGAATGAAAGGTGTTGTCCTGACGGCTAAACATCATGATGGGTTTTGTTTGTGGCCCTCAAAATACACAGACTATTCCGTAAAAAATAGCCAATGGATGGATGGGAGAGGCGATTTGGTAAGGTCCGTCTCAGAAGCCGCCAAGAGACATGGACTGAAGTTTGGCGTTTACCTCTCTCCTTGGGATCGTCATGACTTGCGCTATGGAACACCAGAATACATCACTTATTACCGCAATCAATTAACTGAACTGCTGACCCAGTATGGTCCCATCTTCGAGGTCTGGGAGGACGGCGCTAACGGTGGCGACGGATACTATGGTGGCCGTAATGAAGTACGTAAAATAGACAACAGAACCTATTATGATTGGAAGAATACCAACTTCTTGATTCGCGAACTGCAACCCCAAGCCTGCATCTTCAGCGATGGAGGTCCAGATACCCGTTGGTGCGGCAATGAATCAGGCTATGTGGGCGACACGAACTGGTGTACCATCAAACGTGCAGACTTTGCTCCTGGAATTGCCAACGGTAAGATATTGGAATTTGGAGATGAAGAAGGCACCAACTGGGTTCCTGCCGAAGTAGATGTTTCCATTCGTCCAGGATGGTTCTTCCATGAAAAGGAGAATGCTCAAGTGAAAACACCTGAGCAACTGATGAATATCTACTACAATAGCGTAGGGCGTGGATCTAATTTAATACTGAACATCCCACCCAATCGAGATGGTAAACTGAATGCTGAGGATGTACAATCACTGGAAGAATTTGGAAAGGCTCTACAAAAAGAATTTGGAAAATGTATAAATAAACAAATTGTCAGAACAGAAGCATCGAACACTCGAGGAGGAGAGACGACTTACAATGCTCAAAACGTATGTGATGACAAGCACGATACTTATTGGGCAACTGATGATAGCATCACTACAGGTGAAATAACCTTTGTCCTGAAACAACCCTCTCGCGTGAATCGCGCCATGATTCGCGAGTACATTGCTCTCGGACAACGAATCTGCAAGTTTAAACTGGAGGCCCAAGATAATAAAGGTATATGGAAAGAAGTGGCTACAGCTACCACCATTGGCAACAAGCGTTTGCTTCGTTTCCCTGAAGTAGAAGCCTGTGCACTCCGATTGACTATCCTGAAAAGTCGTGCATGTCCCATAATTTCAGACGTAAACTTCTATTACGCAGAATAAAGGTAAACGAGAGAAGAGAGATAAACAACGATGAGAAAAAGGATACTGACTCATACGTTTGTATGCGGATTTGTTGGTCTGATTCTTAGTTGTGGCCAAAAAGACAGAATCATCACAAAAACGGAATCTGTGGAAATCGATTGCCCTGAAGGGACGGCTCCCCAACTGCCTTACCAAGTCTGGGTAACCTATCAAAACGGAGAAAAGGAATGGCGACAGATACGATGGGGCAATTCTGCACGTGAAACAGAAAAGGAAGAAGCTGCATACAAGGCAGGGAAGAAATACACTATAGATGGGTATATCCTGGGTGACAATACCACAGAAAACGGCTATCCTGTGACTGCATACATTCAAGTTGTCAGCAACGAATACAACACGCCCAACAAAGTTCCTCGTGCACATACACTTCCCTTGAAAGATGTTCAATTGATCGGGGACAATCGATTAACCCACAATCGTGATCTTGACATACGAGAAATCCTAAGTTGGGACATAACGAAGTATCTCTACAATTATCGTGACACATACGGTTTCTCAACTGAAGGCTATGCTGTTTCAGAAGGTTGGGACAATCCCACTACAAAACTGAAAGGACATGGCACAGGACATTACCTATCTGCTCTTGCATTTGCCTATGCATCAGCTCAAGATGTCGATACTCGAGATCAATTGTTGGACCGCATCAGCCGCATGGTGAATGAACTGCGTGAATGCCAAGAGAGAACCTTCGTATGGGATGAAACCTTGGGTCGCTACTGGGAAGCAAGAGATTTGGTTCCTGAAAAAGAACTGCCAAGATTGAATGGAAGTTGGCAAGATTTCAATCAATACAAAAAAGACTGGAAACACTATGGGTATGGCTATCTGAATGCCATTCCTCCCCAACATCCTATTTTGGTAGAAATGTATCGCCCGTATAATAATGACGAATGGACGTGGGCTCCCTATTACACAATCCACAAGCAACTGGCAGGCCTCATCGACATTGCCACTCAAGTAGATGACAAGGATATAGCCGACAAAGCATTGCTGATAGCCAAAGACATGGGGCTGTGGGTATGGAATCGTCTTCACTATCGCACTTATGTTAAAACCAATGGTACAAAAGAAGAACGCCGCGCCAAACCTGGCAATCGATATGAAATGTGGGACATATACATAGGTGGCGAAGTGGGAGGTATGGCTGAGAGCCTTGCTCGTCTCTCGGAATTGGCAACCCAACCTGAAGAGAAAAAACACTTGCTGGAGGCAGCGAACTACTTTGATGCACCAGCCTTTTTTACTCCACTATCCAAGAATATCGATGACATCCGTAATCGTCATGCCAACCAACATATTCCTATGATAACAGGTGCTTTACGTTCCTTCTGCAGCAACGGAAATCCTTTTTATTACCATCTGGCAAAGAATTTTTGGAATCTGGTACAAGGACGCTACACATACGCAATGGGAGGTGTTGGCAACGCAGAGATGTTCCGTGAACCTTATACTCAATCCTTGTCCATGAACACCAATGTGACAAGAGATCAAAATGGAGATTCTATCCCTAATCCAGACCTAAACGAAACCTGCTGTTGCTACAACCTGGCAAAACTCACTAAAGATTTGAACTGCTACGATCCAGACAACGCTCAATACATGGATTACTACGAACGTGTTCTCTATAATCAAATTGTTGGGTCTTTAAATCCAACACGTTACAGTTGCACCTATCATTATGCAGTAGGCATGAATGCTGTCAAACCTTTTGGCAATGAGAATCCTCAGGAAAGTTGTTGTGGAGGTACGGGAGCTGAGAATGCCGTAAAGTATCA
>CAMKMK010000137.1 GCA_946413885.1 uncultured Prevotellaceae bacterium | reverse complement strand
GGGTACCGACCTTAATTTGTGTATGGCTCAAAAGATTTAGCGGACACCAATAATACCATTTACGATTTACCATTTAGGATAAAGGGTTAGTGGTGACGATAAGAAAGAAGAGGCTGGCGGTTCCGCTGGCCTCTTCGCATGATAGGGAATTTTTATCTGCCTTTGCGATGGAATATGAAATAAAATTGCTAATTTTGTCATTGATTATGGTAAAAGGATGAATTTTGTGGGAACGTGATGGGAAGAATCATGATATTTCTGGCGGTGTTGGTAAGCCTGTTCTGGCTTCTCATTCCCCAAGTGATCTATGTGATAGGTTGGCTGGGTGCCAAACTGATTCATGGTCACCTGTCGTGGCGTCCTTTTGCTTGGGCGAGCCTGGCTGTTCTGGCGTTGTGGTGGGGACTCTATCTCTACGGTCACTACTGGGGTCGATTCACCCATGAGGTGAAGAGGGTAGAGTATGCCAGCGAGCGGGTTCCTCAGAATTTCGATGGGTATAAGATTGTGCATATCAGCGATTTGCATCTTGATGGATGGAAAGGTCATGATAAAGACCTCGAGGAAGTGGTGCGAACCGTGAATGGGATGGAGCCCGATTTGATTTGTTTCACAGGAGATTTGGTCTCTTTTGACTATAGGGAACTGGTTCCTTTTGTGCCTGTCCTGAAACAGTTTCATGCGAGGGGTGGCGTGGTGAGCATTCTGGGCAATCACGACTACAATCCTTATATGAGGAACTTGGACGCGCGTAAGCGTAGTGAGCTGCTGGACACGTTGGTCAGGATGCAACGTGAGGATTTAGGTTGGCATCTGCTTTTGAACGAGAAACTGATTCTGCATCGTGGCAAGGATAGTCTGGCTGTGCTGGGTGTGGAGAATCAGAGTTGCGGCGCTCATCAGATAATCCGTCGTGGCAAGCTTCGCGAGGCGATGGAGGGCACAGATGGCATGATGCGCATCCTCCTGAGCCACGATCCCAGCCACTGGAGAGCAGAGGTTGTGGGGCAGACGGATATCCCTTTGACGCTGAGTGGCCACACTCATGCGATGCAATTCCGCATCTTGGGTTTTACTCCCAGTAAATGGATTTATCCAGAGTGTGATGGCCGATATGACGAGGGTGACCAGACTCTCTATGTAAACATCGGTTTGGGCGGAACGCTTCCCATGCGAATCGGTGCTACTCCAGAGATAACAGAGATTGTGTTGAAGACCCATTAACAGGATTAGGATTTCAATCATTACAGGCATTTTGAAATGAGAAAGACTTTGATGATATATTTGATGGCTCTTGGGCTAACAGCTCAAGCTGAGCATGTCAGGATTTTCTCCACTACGGCGGATGGTACGGAGACCTTGAAGTACAAGACACAAGAGACTGCAGGGACGTTAGCGGCAAACCGTATCCGTCTGATGCCCAGTACTGAGTATCAGAGCATGGATGGGTTTGGCTATGGGCTTACCTATTCCAGTTGCTATAACCTGTTGAAGATGAATCCACGTGATCGTCATGAATTCCTGAGGAAGACATTCTCCCAAGAGACGGGTCTTGGAGTCAGTTATTGCCGTATCTCCATCGGTTGCAGCGATTTCTCGAGCCGTGTCTATACCCTATGCGACACAAGGGACATCAAGAACTTTGCCCTGCAAAGCGACGAAACAGACTATTTGATACCTGTTTTGAAAGAAATCCTGGAAATCAATCCTGATTTGAAGATTATCGGCTCTCCTTGGACTTGTCCTCGATGGATGAAGGTGGAGAACCTGAGTTCTACTGCGGAATACAATCATTGGACAAGTGGGCATCTGAATCCCCAGTATTACAGCGCCTATGCGCAATACTTCGTGAAATTCGTCGAGGCATTCCGTCAGAATGGCATTGAAATCTATGCCGTGACCCCTCAGAATGAACCTCTCAACAAAGGAAACTGTGCCAGCCTATATATGCCTTGGGCCGAGGAGGCTGCTTTCCTGAAGTATTTGGCTCCAGCTTTCAGTCAGGCAGGATTGAAAACGAAGATTTATGTCTTTGATCACAACTATAATTACGACGGGTTGGCGGATCAGGTGGATTATCCTGTAAAAGTCTATAATGCGCTTGACGATACGATGGAAGGTAGCGAACTGGTGGTGGGTGCAGCTTATCACGACTACGGAGGGAATGCTGCGGAATTGACGGATATCCACAACCAGGCTCCCACGAAGGAATTGATTTTCACGGAATCCAGTATCGGCACGTGGAACGACGGACGCAACCTAAACACCCGCTTGTTGCCAGACATGAACAATTTGGTGATTTCTACAGCAACCCGCTATTGTCGCGCTGTGATGGTTTGGAACCTAATGCTCGACACTAATCGCGGACCGAATCTGGATGGAGGATGTACCACATGCTACGGAGCGGTAGATATCAGCGCAGATGATTATCACACGATAACTGCCAACAGTCATTACTTCGTTATTGCTCACGCCTCTGTAGCGGTGAAACCTGGTGCTGTGCGTATCCGTACATCTGGAACCACGATAGACAACGTGTCGCATGTGGCTTTCCGCAATCCTGACAACACGTACGGTGTGTTGCTGGTGAACAACAACAGCGGGACACGAACGGTCTCTATCTTCGAGGAGACAGATGCTGTCGTTACGGTGAAACTTTCGGGAAAGAGTGTCACATCAGTCATCTTTGGAGCAGAGGAGGAACCTGAATTGATGCTTGGCGAAAAGATGCTGAGCAACGTGACTTGGAACCAATATGCCTTGACTACTGAACTGACACAAGGTCAGGCGTATGCCCAAAATTTTGTGGATGATGGGAATTGGTATGTTGACCCTGACTTTTTCATGAAGAACGATGCAGGTGAATTGATCTTCAAGCCTTTGAGCGGCATCTATACGGTGAATGTGGACATAGGCAACCAAACCATATTGGTAACTCCTGAGGAAAGAACATTGAATCAGGAGGGAGAAGGCAACGTTTATATCATAGGGGCTGCCAATTCGATAGGGAAACCTCACTATGGAGGTGGTTCAGAATGGAAACTCGAGAATGCGATTCCTATGGCTGAGGTGGCTGACAAAATGTATCAGTTGACCTTTACGGTAGGCGAACAATTGAATCCCAAGAGTATTGATTTCGGCTTTTATGGCGCAAGGGCGTGGGTGCCTCAGTTCCTGGCTACGAGTGGCTCAGAATACATGTTGTCCTACAACTCCACAGCAGAGTCTATTTTTTTCAACATTGGAGTAGGGCGGCAGGGTCACGAGAATGGTCACATCTTTCTGCGAAGCAATAGTCTGAAATTAACTCCTGGTGATACGTATGTGTGTATGGTGGATTTAACGAATGGGGTAGGAAATGGCGTTGTTTATATCGTCAAACAGGATGCAACGGATATCCAACCTGTCAACATCCATAAGTTTAATTCCTCAGACCATATTTATAACATAAACGGCCAGCAACTTCAGCAAAAACCTCGAAAGGGCGTATATATTCAAGGGAACAGGAAGACCCTTTGATTTCAATCTTTCCTGCTCTCAAGAATAGCATCAGCGATAGCAGCTTCCATAGCATCGGATGCAAGAGTTCCGACGATATTTATATCTGCCTCCACAGGATGAGAGGAAGTGGATATTCCATAAATGGTATCTCCATCGAACATGGTTCCAACAGGTCGGATACAACGGGCAAAAGCGTTGCGTGCCATTGAGGCTATCTTCCGCATCTGGGTATTGTTGAATCGGGCATTGGTGATCACGGCTCCTATGGTTGTGTTTGTTCCCGGTTGAGGTGACTGAATCATGCGGAACAATTCCGTTGCGCTGTCGGCAAAACCTGTGTGCTCCTCGTTGGTCAAGCCAGCAATTTTTTTGCCTTTATGGTAAATGTCACCCAAAGCATTTACGACCACAACGGCTCCCACAACAAGCTTATCCAACTGGAGCGCAGCATATCCAATGCCACTTTTCTGCGCTCGTTCCATACCCAGAATCTTTCCCACTGTGGCACCTGTACCTGCTCCTACGTTTCCACTACGAGGATCGTTCTTTTTTAATGCTTTGCTGCATGCAAGATACCCCATTGCCTTATCAGGACGAATGGATGCAGAACCATAGGAAAGATCGTATATATCGCTCTGTACGACAATAGGAACCAAAGCATACCCAGTATCGTATCCAATTCCATGTTTCTCAAGACATTCCATTACGCCTGATGAGGCCTCCAGCCCATAAGCTGATCCACCTGCAAACACAAGTGCGTTGAGAGGTGTGTTGTTGCACATGGGATCAAGTACAGGAGTCTCGCGAGAAGCAGGACCGCCTCCGCTGATATCTACTCCAGCGGTGGCGGTATGGGGGAAATAAAGTACTGTGACACCCGTCTTGGCATCATCATCCTGTGCGTTTCCTACCATCACACCCTCGAGTGTGCTGAAAGGAATCCTTTTCAATCCACTTTTCATAATCTTCAAGAGAGAATTGAAATTTGCAACAGTTTATTCTGCTAACATCCAAGAATTACTTCCAGGTCAGGCTACGGCCAATTAGGTCATAGACGCTGGCCCAGTGAGCACGACTTTCTGCATCAGGGGCGGAAGTGCTGGCAGCTTTAGCCTTCTTCTGAATCTGCTGCAATGTGTATAGTACGGCAGGTTGAATGGAAGTGTTTTTGTTCCCATAAGCCTGTCGGAGATTGCGAAGCATTTCATTCTGTAATGCAATACGGTAGCGGGATACTTTCTTACGGGTATCAGCCTCACTGAAAATTAACTTTGTCAGATCGGTCAAGTATTCTTGGGGAGAATATAATTCGTTCAGGTAGTCCAAACGGTCCATCAGGTTAGTCACAGCACGCACTCCAACGGTGGTGGTGAGAGTCTGAGGGTCGCGGCTGATACGGTTGGCATATGAAACATTTTTGAGCCAAACGGGTTCGTTCAGGAACTGCTCATTCATGAATTGCAGGGCAGCTTTCTGTTTCTCTTTGGGTTGGGGCTCATAGACGGCGCCACTCTGAGTTTTGGTTCTGTAGGTTATGAGGGTACCACCAATGTTTCGAGTCACATGGCCGCTGTAGCGCAACAGTTGGCTAACAATGTGATTGTACATGGTACTTAAAGCATTACCATATATGTCTTTATCGTCATCAGAAGTCCATGAAGGCAGATTTATGATTTCACGTTTCAGGTTCATTATTCCGTAGGTACTGGCCTTAACAGCATCATTGCCCAGATCTTCGCGCTGACGGCGCGGATCCAGTGAACCTTCCATAGACTCTCCATCACCCCACCAGAGACGAGGGTTCTCTTGACTCTTCACGGTCATTGGCTCCAGCAACTTGTGGTCTTCGTCTTCGTTCTTGGCATCGAGCATAGGAGTATACCCCCATTGAATAGCCCACTTGTCATAGTCGTTGATGCGGGGGAAGATGCCATTCCTGCTGATGCCATCCTCAGGTTGAGCTACGTAATTGAAACGTGCGTAGTCCATAATGCTTGGTGTGTGTCCGTTAGCTTCTACCCATGCCTTGCTGCGAAGACTATCTACAGGAACTGTACTACTGCTGCCGAAATTGTGGCGAAGTCCTAAGGTGTGACCTACCTCATGTGAGCTGACGAAACGAATGAGTTGCCCCATCAGGTCAGTGTCGTAGTTCATCTTCTGCGCTGCTTCGTCGATGCTGCTGGCTTGAACCATGTACCAGTCATGGACCAAACTCATCACGTTGTGATACCAGCAAATATGGCTTTCCAGAATCTCGCCAGTTCGTGGATCAGATACGTGGGGGCCATAAGCATTCTCGATGGGAGAGGCGAGATAACGAATACAACTGAAACGGGCATCCTCCATGCTCATGGTAGAATCATTTTCTGGCCATTCGCGTGCTTGGATGGCATTCTTGAATCCAGCCTTCTCGAAAGCGGCCTGCCAGTCATTGACACCCTGAATCAGGTACTTCCGCCACTGCTTGGGTGTAGCTGGATCAATGTAATAAACAATAGGTTTAGCTGGCTCAACCAGTTCGCCACGACGCATCTTCTCAACGTCCTCAGGTCGAGGCTCTAAACGCCAACGGGAGATGAATGTTTTGTCTTGGACTCGCTGCTGTTCGTCTGAATAGTTGGTAAAGTGCTCCGTGAAGTATCCCACACGTGGATCATAATAGCG
>CAMKMK010000136.1 GCA_946413885.1 uncultured Prevotellaceae bacterium | reverse complement strand
AAGCCTCCACAAAAGAATCGATGGTCCGCATCAAAACGGGTCGTCCACCAATCGGCAAGAATTGCTTGGGGACATCTCCCCCCATACGCACTCCCTTACCACCTGCTACCAGAATAGCATAATACTCCATCAGCCCAACAGTTGACTGTAAATCATGCCCTGACGAAGAGGTTCAGCAGCAGCATCTCCCAAGAAATACTCCACAATCTGATAGCCAAACTCGAAAGCGGCTGCAGGTCCTCGACCCGTAATGAACTGACCGTCCACTTCCACGATCGCACCAGTATAGTTGGCACCTGTCAGATGACCTTCCACGCCAGGATAACACGTCGCATTCCTTCCTGCCAGAATACCCAGATGTCCAAACACTTGAGGAGCAGCACAGATTGCAGCCAAAGGTTTACCTTCCTCATACAGTTTCATGATACCCTTTCTGAGAGGTTCACAAGCATCCAGATTGGTGGCGCCAGGCAGTCCGCCAGGCAACACAATCATGTCTGCATCGCTGAAATCAATGTCTTCAAGAAAAGCATCTGCCACAACTCCTACCCCATGGGCACTCATCACGACATACTCACCAGTAATGGAAACGGTCTCGACGGAAAGTCCTGCACGACGCATTATATCAACGGGTGCCAACGCTTCAATATCTTCAAAGCCAGTGGCCAAAAACACATAAATCATACTATTACAGCTTTTTTAAGTTTAATACATGTCGCAAAGTTAGAAAAAAACATTAACTTTGTCATCCAAAACAGGAAGAAATATGAACAGACGACTCAGATTTGCCCTCTTTGGGAATACTTTTCAGGCTAAAAAATCCACCTCTGTGCAGAAACTGCTGGTTCTTCTGGAGGAACGCAAGGCTGAAATCCTGATTGATCAGCAACTCTATGACTTCCTGACCAAAGACCTGCAAATCACAGTCAATCCCACGGAGCTCATATCAGGAAACGATTTTCAGGCTGATGTAGTGGTAAGCATGGGAGGTGACGGCACATTCTTAGAGGCTGCCCGCCGCGTGGGAAACAAGGAAATTCCCATTCTGGGCATCAACATGGGCCGTTTGGGGTTTCTGGCTGATTTCTCCCCTGAGGACATCAACCTCGCCATCAATCACATCTATGCCGGCGATGCTCATACTGAACCTCGCAGCGTCCTGCAAATAGAATACTCTGAAGGTGCTCCCAAAGGTTATCCTTTTGCACTCAACGAAGTAGCTGTACTGAAACGTGACAACAGCAGCATGATCAGCATCCGTGTGGACATCAACGGGGAGTACCTGACCACCTATCAAGCCGATGGACTCATCATCAACACGCCCACAGGAAGTACGGGATACGCCCTCAGCGTGGGCGGTCCTATCATGGCTCCAGGAAGTCATGTCATCGGTATGGTTCCAGTGGCTCCTCATAGCCTCAACGTGCGTCCCATCACACTCTGCGACGATATGGAGGTGAGCCTGACGGTGGAAAGCCGCAGTCACAATTTCTTGGTTGCCATCGATGGACGCAGCGAGAGCTGCCGCGAAGGCATAAAACTGACTGTCACTCGAGCACCTTATAACATTTATGTGGTAAAACGCCCTAACGGCTCGTTCTCACGTACCCTAAGAACTAAGTTGATGTGGGGAACCGATGTTCGTACCGACTGCTAACACAAAAACAAGACTATGATCAGCGCAAGGAAAATACCTGGATGGATATGGAAGACTTCGAAAGGCTTACGCACACAAGCCGTCCTGAATGCCATCGTAGAGGTTCTTTTGGTAGGACTGGACTTCTTGTTCATTTGGTCCACCAAACGGGCAGTGGATATCGCTACGGGCCGACTGGACAGCAGCCTCTTCTGGACATGTGCCATCCTGATTGCCATCCTTGTGTGCAAGGTGTTTATCTCATTCGTTCGGCGTTGGATTGCAGCCATCCTGGGAGTCCGTTCCCAGAACCAGATGCAGCTTCGCCTCTTCGACCGCCTTATGCGCAGTATCTGGAGTGGACTGGAGACACACCACAGCGGCGACGTGCTCAACCGTCTGGAGAAAGACGTCAATGATGTGACCAGCATCATCACAGAGACCATTCCCGCCGCCTTCGGAGTGATTGTCCGTTTCCTGGGTGCCTTTATCTTCTTCTTCCACATGGATTCCACGCTGGCTTGCATCGTCATCTGCATCGCTCCTGTCTTCATCCTCCTCAGCCGTTTCTACGTGCGTCGCATGCGTGTCCTTACTCGAGTCATCCGCGATACAGAAAGTGAAGTACAGAGCCTGCTGACAGAGTCTGTCCAGCACCGCGTGATCCTGAAATCTTTGGAACAAGGTCCCACGATGGTAGACCGCTTGGACAACATCCAGACAGGATTGCGCTCCCAAGTGCGGCACCGTACCGTCTTCTCCAGCGTCTCCGCCACCCTGCTCAACATAGGCTTTGGAGCTGGGTACCTGACAACCTTCATCTGGGGTGTGCATAGCCTGCAGGCTGGTTCCATTTCTTATGGTACCATGATTGCCTTTATCCAATTGATCGGCCAGATACAAGGTCCCTTCCGCGACATGACACGTTTCATCCCCATATTCATCAGCTGCCTTACCGCCAGCGAACGCCTTATGGAACTCGAAGCCGTTCCTTTGGAACAGGAAGGCGACCGCATCCTCTTCGCCAACGGAGCTGGCATCCGCTTCCGCAACGTGACTTACGCATACGAGCAGGACAAGCGACGTGTGCTGAAAGACCTCTCCTTCGATTTCCCCATTGGAAGTACAACGGCCATCCTGGGCGAGACGGGAGCAGGCAAAACCACCATGATCCGACTGATTCTGGCCTTGCTTCAACCCACTCAGGGCGAAGTGGAAATCTACGATGAGACAAAGTGCGTCCCTGCCAGTCCCATGACCCGCTGCAACCTGGTCTATGTGCCCCAAGGCAACACCCTCTTCAGCGGCACTATCCGCGAGAATCTCCTGCTGGGCAACCCCGATGCGACGGAAGAGCAGATGAAGGAAGTGCTGGAAACCGCCTGCGCTCACTTCGTGATGGAACTCCCCAAGGGCTTGGATTCCCGATGCGGCGAGTTGGGAGCAGGCCTCAGCGAAGGGCAGTCGCAACGTATCTCCATTGCCCGCGCCCTGCTACGTCACGGCAACATTCTCCTCCTTGACGAAGCCACCAGCGCCCTTGACGCAGAGACTGAGGAACAACTTTTGCTGAAGCTCAACAGCCGAACGAAGGAGCGTCAAACCGTCATCTGTATCACCCATCGTCCCGCCGTTGTCGAATATTGCTCTCAGGTACTCAATCTGAAACGCATGACCATCTGACAAGCAGAATCTTTACCCCCTCAACACAACACGTTGAAACCTCGAAGACAACACGTTGAAACCGCAAAGACAACACGTTGAAACCTCAGACACAACACGTTGATGTCGGAGTACTCGGAGTAATCAGAGTAATCGGAGTAATCGGAGTAATCGGAATACTCAGAAAACTCAAAATCAACCAAGAAAAACAAAAAGAATCCCTTAGCGCAGGGTGTGAATTGATTGGATCAGAAGGTGACTACATTATTATATTTGTCAACGAGCATTCCGTCCTGCATGTGGAGCGTAAACTTCAGGTTTTTCTTTGCCCTTAGACGCAAAATCATCAGTTCGCCATCACCTTCCACATACTTCTTCTCGCCCAAATTCACGAAAGTGGGATACAAGGATTTCTGCCCGTTGGTATGCAGTCGATCGTAAGTCATGTTAAGCATTCCAGACATCCCTGGAGCCTCCACGCCCACGTATTCGTACTCATTAGGATCGTAAGGCAAAGCCAGACTGATTCCGTTCACGCTTACCAGTCCCTCACCCCTGAAACGAATTGCAACTTCCTCCCCAGCGGCATATTGTTGTTTGTCGCTCTTCATGGAGACACTTCCTGCTACCTGAGGCACCCTGCGGCTACTCACACCATCCTCCAGTTCGATGGCAACGATATTGATGTCCTGCACGTCAACCAGACCGTTCTGATTGAGATCACCTTTCGAGATGTAACCCTCGAAATCGCTGTCACCCTTGCGCAGACCCGTGTAGTTCATATAACTCGTCAGGTCGTTCTCGTCCAAACGTCCGTCCTGATTGATATCGCCAGGGATGTAGTATTCACTACCTGGAACACGGAAGAGGTAGAGCTGCTGCCCACTTCCGAATCCACCCACAGCCTCCGTCACCACGAGCCGCACGTAACGCCACGTGCCGTCCTTCACGTCCTCAAAGGAAATATCCTTCGGCTCAGCGGAACGTGACCAGTCGAAACGGGTCACGAGGGTCCAGTTTCTGCGATCCATACTGACTTCCACAGTACCCTTCAACAAGGTTCCATTCCCAGCATCCACGCGAGGCACGTACAGCATCTTATCCAGCCGGTTCACACTCTTCATGTCCACCACAAGCTCAAACGGAACAGCCTTCTTCATCCAAGCCGTATGCCACGTGCTGCCCAAGTCAAAATCAAAAAGATGATGGACACTTTGGCCTGGCTGGTTCTCACAACTGGTCTCACCTTTCATTCCATGAATGGCATCCTTCAACGGATCTTCGGTAGTCGTAGCCTCCAGACTTGACCACTCGCTCGTCCCATCCAGATTGACGGCACGAACCTTGATCTCATAATTTGTCTGAGGTAACAGATTATCCAGCATGTATCCTGTCTGACGGATCGTACTGTACAGCTGATCTTGGAACTCCACCTCATAATAATCGGCATTGGGTACTTCGTCCCATTGAGGCATCAAGGAATAAGCCTCAACGTTTTCGTCCTCGATCCGACACTTGAGGGCTGCCAAAGGACCTGTTTTCTGAAGAAGATGGTTGACTGTATCCACGACGAGACCTTTCGCTTCAAGCAAGATGTCATTAGATCTGACATCCATTTCAGCTACATTGATCATAAGCGCCTGGATGTCCATGTGCTCCACGTCGCTCCTGCCGAAATACCAGGAATTGGGCATCTCCTTCCATTGCTGATAATTCTCTGCGCGGCTCAGCTTCACCTTCTTCCCCTTCACCTTGAGGGTAAACTTCTTGGGCAAACTACTGCAATAAATCCGCAACTGGGTCGTCTTGTTGGGCTGGAAAGTATTGTAGGATCCCTGAGCAGGCAGGACCTGTATGCGGTACGTCCCTTGGGTATCCATACTCTGCTGAATCAGGGTGTTCACACTCTGCCCTTGCCGATAGGCTTTCGTCCGTCCATCATCGTCGTACTCCGTGAACTCGAAATTCCCTATGCCAGGATAGAGATCATAGCAGCGAAGCGAAGCATCCATCTGATTAGGTGTATTCGTAGGTTTGTGGGTAGGAATGATGGCTCCTCGTTTCACCAGAATAGGCAGTTTCCACAAGGGAGCCTCGAAGTCATTCAGAATGCGTCCTCCCTCGTAAACCTGACCTGTGAAGAAGTCCACCCATTGTCCCTTGGGCAGATAGATTCCATCGCGCACATCATTCCCATCGGCATCCATGCGCGTCTCTTGGTAGATGGGAGCCACCAGGATGCTGGGGCCGTACATGAACTGGTATCGCGTACCGCTCTCACCCAGCGTAAAAGGATTCTCTTCCTCTAAGAACATGGCGCGTATCATAGGCTCGCCCGTCATAGCCGCGTGAGCGATACTGTAAGTGTAAGGCAAGAGGCGGCTCTTCAGTTTCAGGTACCAGCGATTGATGCTTGCAGAAGGTTCTCCCAAAGCCTGAGGATACTTGGGGTTCGAACCCCATCCGTCCATGTTGAGCTGCATGGGAGAGAATGTCTTCCACTGGAAGTCGCGCACATTCACAGGTGTATTCTTCCCTCCGAAAATGCCATCCATGTCACTCGTGATGTTGGGTTGCCCGCTCAGACCTGAGCCAATGTAGGTAGGGATATGGAAACGAATGTATTCCCACTCTCCTCCCGTCTGGTCACCCGTCCAGATGCCGGCATAGCGTTGCGTGCCAGCCCATCCGTCGAGACTGATGATGAAGGGACGGGCATTGTTGCCGTAATAAGGCATGATCTTGGCCACATCAGCCAAACCATTCAGTCCAAAGCTGTATCCTGCGCCCACCCAAGCAACATCCGTCTTCAGGACTCGTACGCCCGCATCGCGCACCTCCCTCACAATATCGCGTTGAAGAAGAGGTTCCACACCCTCTTTAGGATGCAGGTCACTCT
>CAMKMK010000135.1 GCA_946413885.1 uncultured Prevotellaceae bacterium | reverse complement strand
ATCAAGGGACTTGGATGTCTGTACACCCTGTTCCCCGTTGGCCAGAAGATTCGCATCAACCTCAAGGGACTCTGGATAGGCGGTTATGGTGCCGCTCCTCGTATTGGCCAGCCCTATATCAACACGAATGGAAGTATGCGTTTGGGCCCTATGCCTTTAGCTTCGATGAAGACGAATATCCAGAAAATAGGGGCTCCTGATCCTGATATGGTTCAAGCCCGTCCTGTGGTGGCTTCCGAGTTGACTTCTAACAACATCACTCGTCTGACACCCATGCTGGTGGTGCTCAACAATGCCCAAATCAGCGATGTAGGTTGGCCCTATGCTCATTGGGAAGTAGGAGGTGATACGTATAGCGAGTATCACGACATAACAATAGGGAACACCACGATGAAGCAGTTGCTCTACACCAGTACGAGTGCCCAGTTTGCTGGCGATACGATTCGTGCTGGCCGCAAGACCATCTACGGATTGCTGAATCGCTATTCCAGTTCCTATCAGCTTTCTCTGCGATCTTTGGACGATATTGTAGAACTCGAAAAATAATACATCATATATGAAAAGAATATATCAATTGCTGCTTGTTGCAGTCGCCGTTATCGGCATCACCACTTCCTGCTCTGATGTGCCTGCCCCTTACGAGGTGAATCCTGGTGCTAACGGAGGTGGCAAGACACTTCCTTACAAGAGTACAGCTCTCAGTACAGGATGGACCATGCATTGCATTTCTGCCAATGAGCCTTGGAGCCAGGGTAGTTCCTATACTCAGGCGACTGGTTACCAGGATTGGGATGGAGATGGAACCAAGTCAAATGTGGAGGTAGAGTCCTATCTCATCTCACCGCCTTTCAATACTGCGTGTGAGAGTGGTAAGGTACGTTTCTATTTCGACAACACCATTCGCTACACCAACAATGTGAGTGGTTGGCTTAACTACGAGAAGATTTTTGTCAGCAGCAACTATGACGGCAAGAACTTCGATGCTGCTTCCTGGCAGCAGATAGCCTGGACGCCTGTAGCCAGTCCCTTCAGCGACTGGACGCTTTATTCCAGCGGTCAGATCCAGCTTCCTGAGGCTTATGTCAATCAGGACAGCGTTTATATTGCCTTCTATTTCTACGCTCCCAGCAATGCTTCTACCACCTGGGAACTCGAGAACTTCATGATCGAGGAGGGTGAGGCAGACAATAGTGGCTCTGGTGGAGGCGATGTTATGACACTTCCTTACAAGAGTGCATCTCTCAATACAGAATGGACCATGCATTGCATTTCTGCCAATGAGCCTTGGAGTCAGGGTAGTTCCTATACTCAGGCGACTGGTTACCAGGATTGGGATGGAGATGGAACCAAGTCAAATGTGGAGGTAGAGTCCTATCTCATCTCACCGCCTTTCAATACTGCGTGTGAGAGTGGTAAGGTACGTTTCTATTTCGACAACACCATTCGCTACACCAACAATGTGAGTGGTTGGCTTAACTACGAGAAGATTTTTGTCAGCAGCAACTATGACGGCAAGAACTTCGATGCTGCTTCCTGGCAGCAGATAGCCTGGACGCCTGTAGCCAGTCCCTTCAGCGACTGGACGCTTTATTCCAGCGGTCAGATCCAGCTTCCTGAGGCTTATGTCAATCAGGACAGCGTTTATATTGCCTTCTATTTCTACGCTCCCAGCAATGCTTCTACCACCTGGGAACTCGAGAACTTCATGATCGAAGAGGGTGAGGCAGACAATAGTGGCTCTGGTGGTGGTGATACGAAAGATCCTATCGCAGAAGGCAATGGTACGAAGGCTTCTCCGTACAATCCTGTTCAGGCAGATGCCATCACGAGTACGCTGCCAGACAATGGAAAGAGCGATAATGTGTATGTCAAGGGATACGTAAGCCAAATCAGCAGCATCGATACTGGAAACTTTGGAAATGCCACCTATTACATCTCTACGGACGGCACAACCAACGACCAGTTCTATATCTATCGTGGCTTCTATTTGGATGGTGCCAAGTTCACTTCTGAGAGTCAGTTGCAGGTGGGCGATACCGTAGTGGTTTATGGCCAGTTGCAGAAATATGTATCTGCCTATGGCACAACGAACGAGATGGCTACGGGCAACAAACTGGTGGAGATCAATGGGAAGACATCTGGTGGCGACACCCCAACTCCTTCTACAGGTTTCGATCAGGACTTCACCTCCAGTCAAGGCGCTTGGAAGGTTGAGGATGTGGAACTGGGCACCTTGTCTTACGTGTGGGCACAAAGTTCGTCTTATGGCATGAAGGCTTCTGCTTATGCCAGCTCCAAGAATGTGCCGGCTGAGTCTTGGCTGATCTCTCCCAGCGTTACCATTGGAGACAAAACCACTCTCTCCTTTGTTGATGCGTTGAATTATCTCAACAAGGCTTCCCTTTCTGATCACATCAGCGTTCGTGTTTCCACCAATTATACTGGCGGCGCTCCCTCTTCAGCTGCTTGGACAGAAGTGACCATGAACACCCTTCCAACAGGTTCTTCCTGGGATTGGGTTACCACGACTTGCGATTTGAGCAAGTATGCTGGTCAGTCAATCAACGTGGCCTTCAGGTATGTGTCAACCTCTAGCGTGGCTCCAACGTGGGAAATCAAGTCCGTGAGCCTGACTTCAGGAGGTGGCGGTTCTGATGAGCCTGGAGGGGAAGAGACGACTGGAGAAGGTGTCAGCATAAAAGGAACTACCGTTACGCTGACCAATGGCGAGGTGTCAGTTGGTGAAAAATCTGTTTCTGTTGATTTGAGCACTTTGGGTTTCGAGAATGCTGAGAGTGTAGAGGAAATAACCTTGTCGGATGGCTCTACCATCACCTTCGGACAGGGAAGCAATTCAAAGAATGATCCCAAGTACTACACAGCAACCAAGGGAGTTCGCGTGTATGCCAACAACACCATAGAGTTTGCTGGCCAGAGTCCTATCGCTCAGGTTGTCATGGAGTGCGATTCCTACAATGGAACTGATTATGTAGGTAATGCTACAGCCACAGTTTCTTTCTCTGGCAACAAAGCAACCTATGTAAATGCATCCTCAGATGCTGGCACTCAGCTTCGAGTGAAGACCATTACCATCAAATACGCTGATTAGGAACTTCTGAATGAGGAAATATGCTTTGCTTTTGATCGTCCTCTCCATGGGATTCGTTTCTTGTGGGGATGACGAGATGGAGCCTTCCAGCCCGTCAAACAAGGAGAATGTGAATGCCAATCTGGTGGGCAAGGACCTTACCGTAACCCGCCTCGAGATGCCGCATCTGACTTCGCGCTACGATTACATTTGCCACAAGCTTACGGATGGTACGGTCAACTACACCCTCGAGTACGATCGTTCCCTCTATCACGCCCATTGGGTGGCATATACCTATGACGCAAGTACGGCCAAGAGGAATTATACCAGCCGCACCAATGCGTGGGCTCCTGATCCGGATATTGAACGGAACTATCGTCTGAGTGTTCAGTATTTCCAAGGCTTCAACCGTGGGCATCTGGTGGGTAGCGCAGAACGTTATCAGAGCCGTCAGGCCAACGAGCAGACCTTCTACATGAGCAACATGTCCCCCATGATAGGCAATTTTAACAGCACGTATTGGGGCGAGATCGAAGACAAGGTTCGCGACAACTGGGGGAGCATGGTGGTATCTTCAGGCAGCAGTTTCTTTGGAGGTACGCTTTATGTAGTCAAGGGTGGTACACTCGATCAACTCCGCAGGACTATCCCTGTCGAAACCGTAACGGGCGAGACGGTCGAAATGGCTGTCCCCAAGTATTATTGGATTGCATGCCTCTTCGTTTCCAGTAGCGGAAATGCCAAGTCGATAGGTTTCTGGCTCGAGCATAAGGATTACAACAACGATAGCGATTACTACCTCATGCAACTTCGACGTCAGTCAGCCTTGTCTATCGATGAACTGGAGAAGAAGACGGGGATCGACTTCTTCTGCAACCTGCAGGACAATATCGAGGCACATGTCGAGGCTACCTACGACATCAGCCAATGGGTTGGGCTATAATTAATATAATGTACATGTTAAAAACGGAATAAAATTTAGTGTTATGGAAAAACAAAAGACTAACATGATGAAGCTCGTCCCCGTGATGCTTTGTTTCTTCGCGATGGGATTCGTTGACCTCGTTGGCATCGCATCCAATTACGCAAAGGATGACCTGGGACTCTCAGACACGATGGCCAACATATTGCCTTCTATGGTATTCGTCTGGTTCCTCATCTTCTCTGTACCCACGGGACTGCTGATGAACAAGATAGGGCGCAAGCGTACCGTGATACTCAGTTTGCTCATCACAATCCTATCGTTGGCCCTTCCCATCTTTGGGAACAATTTCTACATCATGATCATCGCCTTCTCCCTACTGGGTATCGGAAATGCCCTCATGCAGACCTCGCTGAATCCCTTGGTGGCAAGCGTGATGCAGGGAGGCAACCTCGCCAGTACGCTCACGTTTGGCCAGTTCATCAAGGCTATCGCCTCGTTTATGGCTCCCTATATCGCCATGTGGGGTGCCATGCAGTCCATCCCCTCTCTTGGGCTTGGTTGGCGTGTACTTTTCCCCATCTACATGACGATTGGTGTCCTTGCCACCTTGTGGCTTGGTTGGACCCATATCGACGAGCAACCTCAGGAAGGCAAGCCCAGCACCATGGGACAGGCTCTTGGCCTGCTCAGCAACCCCATCGTCCTGCTCTGCTTCATTGCCATCATCTGCCATGTGGGAATCGATGTGGGCACCAACACTACGGCTCCTAAAATCCTGATGGAGCGTCTGGGCATGTCGCTCAACGAAGCCGCCTTCGCCACCAGCCTCTACTTCTTCTGCCGTACGATAGGCTGTCTTACAGGAAGTTACATCCTGACGCGCATCAGCAATCGCGCATTCCTCCTCTTCAGCGTGTGCCTTCTGGGAATTGCCATGATAGGTCTGATGGTAGGCCACACCAAGTGGATACTCTACGGAGCCATCTGCGTCCTGGGATATGGCAACAGCAACCCCTTCTCCCTCATCTTCGCCCGTGCCCTTAGTGCCGTACCCGACAAGCAGAACGAAGTCTCAGGACTGATGATCATGGGACTCTTCGGAGGAACCATTTTCCCCTTGTTCATGGGACTGGCTAGCGATGCCATCGGACAGATAGGAGCCGTTATGGTTATGTGCGTAGGTGTTGTTTATATGGCAGCTTATGCCATAAAGGCAGGGTAAAAATACGCTTGTTTACAACATTTCCCTCCAAAAGATTTGGCAGGTAAATGAAAAAAACGTAATTTTGCACGCTGAAAATGTAAAAAGCGACCATTACACATATAGTTACCACTATATAAACAACATAGTTGACATAATAAAAACAAAGCAACAGATATGAAAAAAGGACTTCATCCAGAGAATTATCGTCCCGTAGTCTTCAAGGACATGAGCAACGGTGACATGTTCCTGAGCCGCTCTACTTGTAAGACAAACGAGACTATAGAGTTCGAGGGCCAGGAGTATCCCTTAGTTAAGTTGGAGATTTCCAATACCTCTCACCCCTTCTATACAGGTAAGAGTAAGTTGGTTGACACAGCTGGTCGCGTAGATAAGTTCATGAGCCGTTACGCTCGTACCAAGAAGTAATCTCCGCCGACAGCATTTATTTTAGGTTGTTGAAAGATAAAACCTCGGAAGCTCGCCTTTCGGGGTTTTATCATGTCTGTACGTTTATTGGTTGACGGCTACCAACTCTCCAAGAAGAAAGAGTCGAGGAAGTAACTCCTTACTCTCTTCCTTCCAGCACTCAAGGGCCTTGTAGAAGAAGAGTGAGTCAGTTGACAGCAGGCTTGTAGCTGGCTGAGCGTTTCAGCGTTTCAGCGTTTCAGCGTTTCAGCATTTCAGTAAGGGTATGTATTGTATCAAATTGTCTTTCTCTTACTATATAACTAATTGATAATTAATAATATATATATTATATATATTAAAGAGAGAAGAATGTACACCCCTCGAAAATCAACTGAAACGCTGAAACGCTGAAACGTTTGAGTGTTATTGTTTCTTCTGAAAGGCAGAATATCAATCACTTACGGCATCGGTAAAACTTCTTCGTCCAAGATATCAACCCTGAAAAAGGCCCCAAAATGCTGCCACTTTCCCTCTCTAAGGCCTCAAAAGAATGCAAAAATCGCTTGTTCCGATGCTTTTCCCTATCATTGGCGCACATTTCATCGTTGCAAAAAAATCAGTCACAATGCCTTGAATGGAAGGATATTTTCGTCAAATGGCCAATCTTTTTGCAGAATCTGGTATTAGTATGGCCCATTTGACACA
>CAMKMK010000134.1 GCA_946413885.1 uncultured Prevotellaceae bacterium | reverse complement strand
CGTTTCTTCCAGACAGCCAGAAAGGAACCTTGGTTCGAGAATACCCTTTTCGTCCTGACAGCCGATCATACCAGTCAACATCTCGATCCCTTCTACACCACCTCCTTGGGCAACTTCTGTGTGCCTATCATCTTCTATGCTCCTGGTGACAGCACTCTGCGTGGCTACGACGAGGAGCGCGTGGTGCAGCAGACCGACATCATGCCTACCGTGCTCTCCTATCTCCATTATGACCACCCCTACATCGCTTTTGGACAGGACATGCTCAGCACGCCTTCTGACCAATCCTTCGCCCTCCATTGGCTTCCTGAAATGAGTGTCTACGAATATGTGCGTGGTCCTTACGCCATACGCTTCGACGGTCAGCGCGTCACCTCAGCCTATGCCTATCGTACCGACTCCCTGTTGCGTCAGGATATCCTCAACTCCCTCCCTGCTGACACCCTACAGTTCATGCAGTGCCATCTGCAGTCCGTCGTCCAACAATATATGCAGCGGATGACGGAAGATCGCCTTGTGGTGGAGGGAGAGTAAAGAGAAAAAACACTATATTCGCTTAAGCCAAATACCCAGGAAACGATCATAGACGATATAGCCACGAGGTGTGAGATATACCAAGTCCTTGTCTGCCAGAACTGTCAGGGCAGACTTGACACTACTGACGCTGGGGAGATTGTAGCGACGAATGAAATCGCCGCTTAGTGGCTGGGCTACGACATCGGCCTCAGCAATGGCTTTCAGCAGACTGTACTGATTGACGGTAAGGAAAGAGGTAATGGTCTGATACTGAGGAACCATTGTGTTAATGAGAAACAGGATAGCTTCTGCCAGTTGACGTTCAGAATCCACATGCTTCTCCTGTTCATAAAGTCGATTCAAAACAGCTTGGATATACCATGTATAGCCGTCGAAACGTTGATAGATGCTGTGGAACGCGTCCTGACTCAACGATCCTTTTTTTGCTTCGAAGAAGCGGCTTGCGAAATCGTAATAGATTTCCTCAAACAACGGCTCCAGGTTCATCAGCTGAGTGCTTTGAAAGAAGGGACGATTGGGTGAGCAAAACATTTCCTCCATCAAATGCTTCTTGCTACCTGAAAAGATGAAATGCACATTATGGATAAACTGGATATATGAACGCAGCAAGGCCTCAGTACCCGTCTCTGGATACTCAGCAATCTGCTGGAACTCGTCAATAGCCAGATAGACACGCTTGTTGAGACCTTCTAAGTGCATCAACAAGCTCTTTAATGTCTGCTCGGCCTGAACAGGCGACACAGTCAGCGACACAGTAGGCAATCCTGTCAGCAAATCAGGCGTCATCGTGGGACGCAACGCCTTGAAGAAGTCCAGCACCTTGCTGGCAAAGGTTTTCTCACGCTCCAACGCATCTTCGATAATGGCTCTGGCAAGCATCCCTATAAACTCCTGGAGATTCTTGGTGGAGAAAATATCAATATAAATGCAGACAACATCCTTTTTCATGGCATTTATCTGATGAAAAACGTGATGAATGAGTCCTGTTTTGCCAATTTTTCGAGGTGAAATAAGCGTAATATTGCGCCCATTATTCAAAGCAGATATCATATTCTCCGTCTCGACAGTACGATCGAAGAAATACTCAGGACTCTCATAACCCTGATAAACAAAGGGATTTTCTATCTTTCTTCTCTTCCTTTTATTCATATTTGTTACCTAATTTTATTACGTAAATATCGTAACGAATTTTACGTAACGAACTTTACGCACTGCAAAGGTAAACTAAAGATATTTAAGTTGCAAGAAAAACGCAAACATTTTTATCAACGTTAACACGCCTATACAAGAAAGCAGCATAGGTATGTTTCATAAAACATTTTTCGATGTCTCAGCTGGACACCTCAAAAAACTCTTGCTGTTTTAACAGATTGAGAGAGGAGGAATTATTGTATCACCATCTGCCACCACTACTCGTGTAAGACGAGAGGGAGACAGACGAGCCGCCGCTGAGAGTGGCATCAAGGTAACCCATACCGCCAAAGATGCTGTTTCCACCACTTACGGTAACACCTGACTTCAACGCAGGTTTGGAGACACCGCTGACTACGATGCCGCTGCCACCTTTCGATGGAGTCTTGAAGGCAAACGTCTCGTTGGCTACAGTAATTGCGTACCACGTGTTCTTGCTCCACGATGATGCTGAATAGCAAGCCTGCGTGAGACTGCTTCCACGTTCCAAGCCCCCAAGAGCGATGATGGTGCCACCCGTGACGTAAAGTTTGTAGCCACCTTCAGTATTGGCATCAAGTGCTACTTCAGGCGTGCCTGAACAGATGGCATAAATCAAACCACCCTTGATGTACATGTTACCGTTGGAGTCGAGACCATCGTTGCCAGTAGAATAGCCACAGACAGACCCGCCATTGACGGTAAGATGACTGGCGGCATTGATGGCGTCGTCGCTTGCCTGAACAAAGATATGCCCGTCGTCGATGGTGATGGTTCCTTTTGACTCCAGTCCCTCGTGGTTTTTGGAATAAACGCTGATCATTCCGCCCGTAATGGTGATATTACCATCAGCTTTCACTCCTTTGGCAAACTTGTGGCTCGATGACGAGCTGCCACCCCAAGGGCCAGGTCTGCCTCCACCAGAGGAACCGTAATTCGAGCCCTCGGCCTTGGCATCGATGATGCCTCCGCCGATGTCGAGTGTTCCGTCTGAGTTGATGGCGCGTCCTCCCTGTCCGCTATTTGTCAATGTCAGCGTTCCGCCTGCGATGTTGATGGCTGTATCGCTTTTCAAGCAGGCACTTCCTGCAAGGTCTTTAGCATCTGTGGTATCCACACCACCTGTATTGGTCACATTGACTACTGTGGTTGCACTACTCTCGTTGACAGCAAGCGTACCAGTAGCCTTGACCCCCTTGGAGCCGACAGCAGAGGTGGTAATGGTGAGTGTGCCGCCCTGTATATAGATGTTGCCGCTGTCCTCGTCCTCGTGACCTGCGATCTCGCCCGTGGAGGTGTCGCCGTCCAGGTCACACTGGATGCCGTCGTCCCCTACGCCACTTATACTGACATTGCCGCTCATCATGAGGAAGTACTCGTTGCAAGAGATGCCGTCGCCCATGGCCTTTGTGATGTTCAGCGTCAGGTTCTCCACACCAATATAGTCACCGCTTTTGATGCCATGCTTGGTGTTGCCCACGACATTCAGCGTACCATTGCCCTGCAATTGTATTTGTCCTTTGCTGTAGATACAGGCTTTTTGTGAGCCATTGGCTCCATCAATCAACGTGTTCACAGTATTCTTCTTGGCACTGAGCCGAATACGCTTACCGTTGCTGATGTTGATGGCAGCTCCGCTGGGGTTAGTCAGCGTGAGACCAGCCAGCGACACCGTACATTTGTAGGAGCCGTCAAGAGCAAACTCCCCGTCTGTGGTTGTGCCTGACAAGGAATAGGTAATCTCGTCACCATCCACAGCATCAAGGTTGGTCTGCTCGATGGCGACGTGTGCCCCATTGACGGTAGGCGTGACATATTGCGCCACGTTGCCTGCGACAATGACGGTGGCAGTCGAGCCATTGTAACTGACGGTTACGCAATTGTCCTCCACCTCCGTATCCTCTATGGTCATGAAATCGATATCATCGAGCGTAAACGTCTTTCCCATGATGTTCACAGTTTCGCCATCCTGGTAAGTCATCTCACCCAACTGAGCAGCAGGAAACTGGTAAAAGACGTTGCCTACCTTTACGCTCAACGTCTGACCCGCGATTGCTTTCGTCAGCACAAAAGCCATCATAAATAAAGCTATCTTCTTCAAAACAAATTCCTTTTCATCATTAAAAAGTGAAACAACCTTATTACCTATGAAACCATAGAGTCCTCTTCTGTTGTTTCTGTTTTTTAGGACACCACGAGGAACTGCAACGTTTAATCCGAAAAGATTATTTAACAAAATGCCCTACTATCATTCAACCCCAAGACGAAAAAAGTTTTTCCATTGGATTCACGTTGAAAACGCAGAACAAAGGTTTTTGAACTTTTCAAGGCCAAAAGTGAAACAAGTATTGCAGAAAAAATATAACTTTGCAGAAAGAAATCGACAAATCAGTTCATAACTCTACAAGAAGATGAAAAACAAGATTCTTTTTTCACTCGCCATGCTGTTCTTGAGTGGCATAGGTGTCAGCGCACAGAACCTCATCGAGGGTTACAAGCGCGTCTATTACCCTGACGACCTGAAGGAGGGCAAAGCCTACTTCATCATCAGCGACCGCACCAAGTTTGCAGGCAACAACTCAGGCAAGCCCAAAGGCATGTCCATCCAGCTGGATAGCTACAAAATCAAGTGGGGCGACCAATATGTCTATTGGGGCGATTTCGATGCTGACGAGGAAGGCTTCCAATGGATAGCTGAAAAGGTCGAGGGTGACCAATGGGCTTTCAAGAACAAAGTGAAGGGGCAGTACCTTGGCAGGGAGAGTGGTTCTGACAACGACGTGCTCTTCTCCTCCACGCCTGTGGGTTACACGCTGACAGACCTGGAAGAAGGCGAGGGACGATTCTACATGATCAGCAGCGAGGACAAGCGTTCTCCCCACGTGCAGGGCTTTGTTCGCAGCGACCGTCCCAACAACTGTCTTGCCAAGCAGGATGTTGGCGTCACCTCGTATGTCGATGATGTGGCCACCAACGGCTATCCTGCACGCTGGCAAATCTATGAGGTTGAGAGCGCTGGCGAGGAGCCGCAATCTGAGTTCTTCTCTGTCTCCAACGGCTATTACTATATCTTGAATGCCTTAGACGGCGATACAAACAAAATGTGTTGGACTGAACGGAAGGCCGATGCTCCTGCCTACGAGCTTGGAGCCAGCCTTACCTTGAGCCAAAAGAACGATGGAGACCCACGCAGCATCTACTACATCGAGGCTGTGGACAAGGAAAAAGGGCAGTACAGGGTTAGCAACTACGTGACAGGCAAGTATGTCAGCGACACGATGAAGAATGGACTTGTCTTCATGACAGACGAGGCAAAGGAACCGCTGACGTTCAGGACGATGGATGGCTATCGCAAGGCATTCTGCATCTACAACGCAGATGGAGAGATGTTTGCCACCATCAAGACAGAAGGCGTTTTCCATGTGGGCGGTACATTCCTGTGTTATTTGGAACCCTGGAAACTGCAGAAGGTGGATGCCGCCTCGCTGGAAAGCCCTGCAGCCCAGCTGAAGCTCGCGCTTGCCAAGAAGATGGACGAGGTGGGTCACCCTGATTTCATCGACCACAGCGGCCTCAGCGAAGAGCAGCTCACGGCCTTCCGGAACCTGTGGGACAAGGCCAACAAGGACCTTTGCGAGGGCACCTTCGACATTCTCTATGAGAGCGATATCAACAACCTCGATGCAGCAGCAAAGGGCACATACGCGGAACCCATCTACAACAGATACCAGAAGAAGAACCTGCGTGTGCTGAGCTACAACGTGAAGCATTGCGCTGGCAACAAGGATGGCCTCAACCTGCCCAGAACGGCAAAGGTCATCTCTGCCCAGCATGCCGACGTGGTGGCCCTGCAGGAGGTTGACAGCGTCTTCTCCTCACGTTCCGACTACAAGTACCAGATAAAGGAACTGGCAGAGGCCACAGGTATGTACGGCATCTTCTGCAGCGCCCTCACAGGCTACGGTATCGGCATTCTCTCCACCCAGCTGCCACTCTCCGTCAAGGCGGTGGCACTCACGTCTGACTTTGAGCCTCGCCGCATGCTGGTAGCCGAGTTCGACAACTATGTCTTCGCAAGCCTCCACGTGGGTCTCTCCGCAAGCGCAAGGCGTGGCAGCGGCCCCATCATCAAGGCTGAGGCAGAACGTTGGGTAGAGAAAGGGAAACCCCTCATCATCGCTGGCGACTTCAACGACGACGGGACGGATGGAGAAATGGAGGGCGCACGCGGCGTGCTCACCAAGTACCTGCAAACGAACGGTTTCACCTTCCACTCCGACCTCAAGACACCCACCTGGAGTGATGGCATTTATGTCATAGACAACATCATCAGCTACGACAAGATAGGTGGAGTCGAGAAGGTCAGCTACAAGGTGGTCAACGATAAAGTCACTTCCGACCACATGCCCATCCTGGGCGACCTCATCATTGGTTTCGAGGACCCTGACGCCATCGGCGCCATCCCAGACAAAGGGACCACCCCCATCAAAAGTGGGATCTACAGCATCAACGGCACCCTTGTCTCTGATTCAGCGGAAGCCATCACCACCCTCCCCAACGGCATCTACATCTTCGACGGCAAAAAGATAAAGAAATAAGGAAACAAGGGTGTCCTGATCAGAGTTT
>CAMKMK010000133.1 GCA_946413885.1 uncultured Prevotellaceae bacterium | reverse complement strand
CCTACACAGCTCTGGTGGGTTGCTCTCTGGGTTCAGGTGAAGTCCTGATTCAGAATGTGGGCAATGAAGGCAATGTGACTTCTACTGGTGTCAACGCAGGCGGTATCATTGGCTGCTGCATGGGTAGCACTTGCCACTTCACGTTGGAGAACTGCTACACCACAGGTCGTATTGAAGGTCTTCAGGAATCTGCAGCTATCTCAGGATGGGTGGGCAGTAATGCAGTTGTAAATAATTGCTGGACCACCAGCGAGGTGATAGGTATTCAGAGTTACGACCTCTATTTCGCTCGTCGTGGTAGTGCTACGTTCACCAACTGCTATTGTCTGACTTCTCTGGGTGGCACGCAGGTAACTGCATTCACTGAAGAGCAGATGATCAATGGCGAATTGACTTACATGCTCAACGAGGAGAAAACAGATCCTGAGACCATTGTTTGGTTCCAGACCATTGGGCAGGATTCTCATCCCGTCTTCGACAAGTCACACAACGTGGTTTGCAAGAACGAGGACGGTACTTTCTACAACGTGGAGAGTGGTATTGTTGATGCCGTTGAGATGTTGGCGGAGGAGACAGATAAGCCTGCTTTCGTGAACGTATATGACTTGCAGGGCCGGTTGGTTCGTTCCAATGTCTCTCGCAAGGCAAGCCTCCAGGATCTTCCTCGCGGTCTCTATGTAGTAGGTCGCAAAAAGGTGCTGGTTAAGTGAGAGAAAAGTCAAGCTTGCTTCGACTTTTCCGAACGTAAAGCAGCTCGACGATAGTCTAAAACACTACGACAACTTGAATATAATCCGGGTGGGGCTGAAGCGTTTCTCTCGGATTATCATTAAAAAAAGAACTGGGATACGAAACATTCTAAGGTTGAAAGGAATATCGAAATGTTGAAAACTAAACTTGTTTGCTTTTTGCTGTTGTCAGCACATGCTTTATTCGTGATCGCTGGCTCCCCAAGTGGGGGTGAAGAGGTTTCGCTCACGATAAAGGATTCAGGCTACAGCCTGTCCATGAACAGGACAACAGGATCCGTAAGTTATCTTGGCAAAGACGAGAATCTTCTCGCGGATGCTAACGAGCCACTATTCCGCATCCGTTTCAGGAACGAGGATGGAACTCCCTACATATACACCGCTACAGATGCTCGTACATGTACGTTTGTCAAGAGAGGGAAACGCCTGACCTTTGCCTATTCAGATTTTCCAGACCGTGTTTTTCAGGTACTGGTTTCTGTAGGAGCGGACAAGAAAGACGGACTTTTCCATTTCTCGATGAAGGTGGACACAGACGATCAGATAGAATGGATGGAGTACCCCTGCGTCTCAGTCAAAGAGACTACCTCAGAAGACGAAGGAATCCTGTGGCCTTACAACGAGGGAGGCTTCTTCAGCGATGCATCCAAGCATTATTATATCGAGCCTGAGTATCCGAGTCAGGGCAACTACGGCATGTATCCAGGAATGGTCTTGACTCCCTTCATTGCTCAGGTGACCCACAAGGGAGGTGTCTATTTTGGTGCGCACGACCCTTTGCACAATACACGCCAGGTTGATTTCCGCAAGACGGCAGAAGGGATTCATCTCCAGCTGAGGCTTTATCCTGGTGCAGAGAAGGGCTCGTACGTGTCTGGCGAAGAAACCGTCCTTGGCTGCTTCGAGGGCAATTGGTACGATGCAGCGGACATCTATCGCCACTATTTTGACTCGCATCACAAGGGTTTTGTCCGCCTTGAAGAGAACAAATCGTTGCCCAAATGGTACTTTGAACCATACGTAGTTCTGACCTATTGTGTCAGGGGACATCATGATATGGACGAGATGTCGCCCAACAAACTCTTCCCTTACGTGAACGCAATGCCTATTATTGAAGACTTTACCAGACAGACAGGAGCTCCCGTGATGGCCCTCTTGATGCATTGGGAGGGAACCGCTCCTTGGGCACCTCCTTACGTCTGGCCTCCCTATGGCGGAGAAGATGCCCTCAGGGAATTTGTCAACCGCATGCATGGAATAGGAGGAGAAGTGGGAGTCTATTGCAGCGGCATGGGATGGACTCAAAAGAGCAATCTGGTGGATTACGATAAATCCCAAGCCTTCAAGGACGGGCATCTCGAGAAGTATATGTGCCTCGCTCCAGACGGAAGTTTACCGCTTTCCAGGATTTGTACAGGACAACGAAGCGGCTATGACCTTTGTCCTTCCACAGATTTCACGAGACGCACTCTTACAGAGGAGATGAAGAAGATCAGGTCGTCAGGAGTGGCTTACATTCAGATGATGGACCAAAACCACGGCGGAACTCCCTACATGTGTTACTCCCATGATCACGGCCATCCCGCAGTACCAGGAAAATGGGAAAGTGAGGCGGCAAACGAGTTATACGAACAGGTTCTTAAAGAAAATCCAGGGCTGGTCCTTGGATGCGAAAGTGCTGCGGCAGAACCTTTCATCCCCAAAATCCTCTTCTCAGACAACCGTTGTGGACTCAATTTCAATGGCGGCCAGCCTGTGCCCCTCTACTCGTATATCTATCATGAGTATGTCACCAACTTCATGGGAAATAATGTATGTGGAGACGGATTCGTCGACTGTCGACAGACTCCAGAGATATTCCAGTATCGCTTGGCTTATTCCTTCCTCGCTGGAGATTTCCTGACAGTCGTCATCAATGACGAAGGAGTGATTCTATGGGCGTGGGGTCAACGCGATTTCTCTCCAGCATATCGACCTGACCGCGAGGCGTCACTTACTCTGATAAAGAGACTCACCGAATGGAGAAAAGCATGTCCAGAGTATCTTCAGTTTGGACGAACAAAGCATCCCCTTCCTTTCGAATGTGGTCAATCACAGATATTCACCAATATGGGACCAGTCAATGTGCCTGATGTGCTGAGCACGTCCTACGAGCATAAGGGCAAGACCGTTCATTTTCTGGTGAACTGGCGGAATACTGAGGTGAATGTTCGCTCTTCAGCTTTCGTGGGAAGAGAGTATTCTTTCCGTCGTGGCGCTGAGCGGATGGCTTGTTTGAATGGCAGCATTCTCCTTCCTCCCCTGTCAGTCATTGCGGTTTATTGAGTTTCTGCACAGCAGGATTCTCTTCTTGCCGCTGATCTCTTTATCCTGATTTCAACTTCTCTTAAGCGCTTTTTAAGAAAAGTGTGCAAGAGTAGATAGTTAAATCGGACTCCGCCTGCGCTCCCACGGAGCGCCATAACTTTGAGTCAAAGTTATAGCTTTTTCCTGTAATCTCCAACAAGAAAAACCAACTTTTTTTCGAGAAAAATTTCGCCAAAAGAGCGATAAACAGTAAACAGAAAACGGTAAACTCCATTACTCTCCTGAGAATGAAATCCTTACCGCTTTTAGGCTCTAAGTTCTGCTTTTTAAAAGAATAAAATCAAGTTGAAAAGAGGACAGGAAGAGGATGTTTTCTTCAGTTGTTGTGCGGTCATGGGTTTACTTATTTCTCTGGATTGTTATTCTTATCTAACAAGCCCTTTACAGCCTTATCAAAGTCGCTCTCAAGCATACGCATTTCGCGCTCACGATAGATTTCAAATTCTCGTTCGGCTTTTTCGATAGCTTCTTGATGCGACACAGTACCAGTTCCCTCTAAGATGTTTTTACGCAAGCGCAATATCTGGTCGTCGAGTGCAGCTATCCAGTCGGCCATAGTCATAGGATTCTGCTCTAAAGCTTGGAACTCAGCATAGTCCAAGAATTGCGAGGTCAGCAGGTTCAAACGTTGCAGTTCCAACTCTGTCAGGTAGTTTTTCGCTATCTTTACATCGTCGCGAGTAATATAGTTTCCCTTGAAGTTGGTCATACCCACAAAGGGTTTCTCATTATCCACTCGCTCGTAAATCAATTCCGCAGCGGTATGTTCATGAACGGCATAGTGCATCTTATTCTGAACGGTAGCAAAAAAATGCTTGGTTAGCTTGGCACGAGGATCATAATCGGTAGAGGTGGCATAGATATCAGTAACCTGCTGATAGAAGTTGCGTTCGCTACTACGAATGTCACGGATGCGTTGCAACAACTCCTTGAAATAGCGATTACCGCCTTGTTTCAATCGTTCATCATCCATTGTGAAGCCCTTCTGGATATACTCGTGCAGACGTTGAGTGGCCCAGCGACGGAAACGGACAGCAATGGGTGACTGCACACGATAGCCAAGAGCAATAATCATGTCGAGGTTGTAATGATCAATCTCTCGCTTAACTTGCCGATTACCCTCCTGGCGAACTAACAAGTATTTCTTGTGAGTTGCCTCTTCTTCAAGTTCCCCATCTGCATAAATACCTTTTTGATGCAGACTTATATTCTGCTGGGTAGTGTTGTAAATCTCTGCCAGTTGGGCTTGCGTCAACCAAACATCCTCATCAGCAAAACGAACATTTACGTTTACTTTCCCTTCTTCATCCTTATATAATATCAATTTGTTCTCTTTCTCTGCCATTGTCTTAATCTATTGTAATACCTAACATATTCTGAATTTCACTGAGCGTCTGGTCTATCTTGGCATCGAGGGCTGTACGCTTCTCGTGGTACTGCTTCAGGAGTTCTTCTGGACGCAAGACTTCTTCCTCTTCCTTGGGGAACTTGCATTGGTCGAAGTTCAGCCCCAAGTCCATCAGCTCCTTTGCCGTAAAGCAGCGCGATTTTTCGTCACCTGTCTCATCATCATAGTTTTCTTTTTATGCCCTCATTACTATTCCTCGCTCTTCCTCCGTCAGCCCATAGAGGTCGAAGACGCGGGTGTCAATCTCTTCATCTGTGGCCCTGATCTGTGCTGAGAGTTCCTGGCACTCTGCCACGCGTTGGTTGAAGTATTCTTCCCATTCATCCTGCTGTGACAGCGTCAGTTTAATCTTCTGTTTCTTCAACTCTGCCACAAATCCCTTGAAATCCATCTGGTCGAACTGCTGCAAGGCTGTCGTTATCTTCACATCTTCCAAGTTATCACTCAGTCGACGCAGGAAACGGCTGCGCTTTTCCTGTAGTTGGGAGTTGAGGGAGAACATCGTGTCAGCAAGAGCAATAAAGGGTTGCTGATCTCCATCTGCAATATGAAAGTTCTCAAAATAGACCTTACGAACCTCACGACGATCTTCTCCCAGTTCTGGACAAATATAGCGAATCCAAAACTTGGCAAGACTTGAATTCAAGATTGCCAATAAGAACTTTAGCGAGAAAGATTCTTCATTAGATGTTATAATGAAAGCCTTGTCGTTGCAAATAGCACCGCTTTCATCATAGCAGAAAGGAAGATACTTTGTCATATTTGGGTATAATATCTTGGGCTTTGCAAAGTCTTCGTAGTAATCAGCTCCCCAACGCTGCGAAGCATACCATTCATATCTGATTCCAGTTTCTGCTTTGTTTCTTGCTGATAGTTTTTCTTTATGCTTTTGCAAATGATTATACACAGCAGGATATTGATTAGCAAATGCTTCTTCTGCCTTCAGGGAACATCCCTGTATTGAAGGGTCAAGATGAAGCGGGAAGTGCCAAGGAACAAAGATAATATATTGGTCTTTTGCTTCAACTCTCCAAGGGACGATATCTCTACCTCTAAGCAATGGGCGTATCATCTCAGCTGAACTGGAAGATTCTTTGATAAGAGATTCTCTTGTTTCTCCATCGATAAAGAATGCATCGTTATATCCAGTTTTTATACCATAGTTTATTGAGATGGGTAAATCCTTTAGCGCCTTCCCTAATGAATCTATTTTCTTTAGTAAATCAGTCACACGCATGTCTCTTATTGTCCAAGGCTCTGAACTGAAGTTCATCTCCATCGTGTGTTCTGGTACATATTCTGACAGACTTTCTTGTCTTGATTTGACAGCACAAACTTGTGTTTTCCCCCTATATTGCTGCTTTCTGACAATCAGAATCTGTGGGTCTACAGTTGCGTCTTCAAAAACGGGTACACCAGGAAAGTCCACCAGCAAAAGAGGATTCATTTTGCTTACCAGGTATCTGCGCAAAGGCTCTCCATAGTTAATCTTCAACCATTTGTTCGAAGCAATAAAACCTAAGAGACCATTCCCTTTGAGCAGTCGGCAACCTTGTTCATAGAACAGACAGTATATATCTGCCATTTTATTGTAAGTCTCATATCCACACTGGGCATAGACATCGCTCATGGCCCCCATACTCTGTAGCTGTACATACGGCGGATTACCAATCACCACATCAAAGCCTCCCTTTTCAAACACTTTGGGGAACTCCTTCTGCCAGTCGAAGGCCTTTTCGCCAGCAATGGCGGGGTCGCTGATTAGCGAGTTACCGCACTTGATGTTCTCGTTCAAAGAGTTAAGCTTGCGGTGGGGCTTGGCGGTACGCAGCCATAGGGCCAACTGGGCTATCTCGACG
>CAMKMK010000132.1 GCA_946413885.1 uncultured Prevotellaceae bacterium | reverse complement strand
GGGCTGGAGAACGCGTCGAAGAAAAGTTGTTTCTCGTAGCGTGCGCTGTAGGTAGGGAATACCCAGTATTGGCCATCGAGAACAGCCCCTTCAGGATCAGCATACCAGCCAGTAAAGATTGGGTTGCCACTCATCTTTTTTTTCTTCGCTCCAACACCTAACGTGAGAGAAGCGACGAGCATTAACAAGAGAATCTTTTTCATGTTTATTGTGGGATTAAAAAGTTTTTATCGTTGGTTGGGAAGTTGAGGCACAGGCTGCGAACCTGACAAATCCAGGGTGCCGCCTACCCAGATGACTCGCGGCTCTTCGCCCACAAGGGGATGATAACCCAGAAAGGCTCCCTCGTCGGACATCTCCACCAAGACGGGCGAGACACTCGATTGCTCACCTGTGGGAGTGATGACACGATGATAGCCATAACGTTTCATGATGGGTCGGCCTCCTCCGCCGCTGGGTCGAGAAAGTCATCGTCTTCTTCCTGAATGGTGAACTGGTAAAGTTCTGCCTCACTACCGTTGAAGATATTCAAGTCCACCTTACCTCGGATACCATCGACCTCGCCGCAATCTGTATGCTGCCAAATGGCCCAGGCACCCTTGTACCGCAGTTCATTCACATAATAATGCGCGATCCAATAAGGATACTGATTGAATACTTCCTCGTTGAGGTATTGAGTCTTGAATTTATAGCTTGTGTATAGGATAGGCTTCACACCATAGTGTTTCTCTACGATTGTGAGCCATCTAAGAACATTCTTCCTGAGTTGCTGAGGAGTCTCGTTTCCAATCTTCTCCACATCAAGGATGGGTGGAAAATCGCCAGGCTCGAGATGAACCTGATGGAGATAAAAACGGGCTTGCCGGTCCGTGTCTAATCCTGGAACATAAAAATGATAAGCTCCTCGAATAAAATCATTTGCGCGTGCCTGATAGAAGTTTTCATTGAAGTTGTCATCCATCAGGGAAATGCCTTCTGTTGCCTTGATAATAATGAAGCGAACGGGGTCATTGTTGATACTGGCATTGCGCAACTTCTGCCAATTAATCTGATCCTGATAGTGACTGATGTCGATACCTCGTATGTTGTAACCTTCCGGATACTGAGGCTTGCCATAAATGGCTTTCCAGCGAAAGCTGTAAGGATCTACAAAGAAATAATAAAAGAAAAAGGCATAGGCAAAAGCGACCAGAATGGCACCCAACCAAATGCCCCACGCCGGAATACGGGAGAGAAAACGGAAAAAATGGAATCCTCCACGATTACGGTTACGACGCTTTGAGCGCGAGGTTGTCGAGGCGGATTTGTATTTCTTGTTTTTTACCGTTTGTCCCATGAATTTGAAAAAGTTCTCTTATCCAGCATGAAACGTTAGCCGAACGAGAAAACAGAATGAATATAAAGGAAAGAGACTGAAGAGAGATGATGGAAAACGAAGTCTCGCATCATCCTCTCCAATCTATGAAACCACAAAACAACAAATTACTTAGCTTGCTCCAATGCAAGTGTCTTGGTGCACTGGTCGCAAACCTCGCTGGGTCCCCAATACTGGATGGGACCAGGATAAACATAACTGGTAGTCTTTGCCCACTCGTCGCGATGAGCTGCAAAGAACTTGAAAGGAGCACCGTCCAACTCAACGAGAGCCTTACGGATTACGGGCTTCATGGCACCACTTCTACGCTCCATGTTCATCATCATGGTAATGGGTACACCACCAGCAATCCATTCAGCGGCAGGAGCCGTAGTATTCTTGATGATAGACATGTACCCCGTCTTACCATTTGCAATCAGACGGCTTGCATTGTATCCAAGACTGTAGCAATAGTCAGCATCGTAGTTGGAAGGAGCTGCACAGCGACCCTCGTAACCAAAGAAATGATGCTGAGCGCTGAACTTGCCCACGAACTTGCCTTCCTTCTTCCATGCAGCCAACTTAGTGGCAACCATGCGGGAAAGCAACTTCTCTGTCTCGATGAGAGAAACCTGAACATTGCCGTGAGGATCACGATCGAGGCAAAGCTGACGGGCCACATCAGCAGGCAGAGACTTCAGAATTGCCAAGTTCTCGGCTGCTATATTGCCCTCAACAAAAGCAATCTGCTCCTCAGCATTTGCGAATACACGGCTTTCACCAGTAGCAGGATCTGTCAGAACCTCGTTGAGTTCAGCAATCAATTTCTTGATGGCAGGGATGAACTCAATCAGACCTTCAGGAATGAGGACGGTACCAAAGTTGTTGCCCTCAGCAGCACGATCAGCTACAATTTGGGCGATATAGGTAACCACATCATCGAGCGTCATTTCTTTCTTCTCAACCTCCTCAGAGATCAAGCAAATGTTTGGCTGAGTCTGAAGAGCGCATTCCAGAGCGATATGAGAAGCCGAACGGCCCATCAGCTTGATGAAATGCCAATACTTGCGGGCACTGTTGCAGTCGCGCTGGATGTTTCCAATCAATTCGCTATACGTCTTGCAAGCAGTATCGAAACCAAAGCTGGTCTCAATCTGATTGTTCTTGAGGTCGCCGTCGATCGTCTTGGGACAACCAATCACCTGTACGCCATAATTCTTGGCAGCATAGTACTCAGCCAGTACACATGCATTGGTATTGGAGTCGTCACCACCAATGATCACCAGAGCCTTGATGCCTAACTTGCGCAGAATCTGGATACCACTCTCAAACTGGGCCTCTTTCTCAAGTTTGGTACGACCAGAACCTATGATATCGAAACCACCCGTATTGCGATACTCGTTGATGAACTCGTCATTGAACTCAACATATTTGTGATCAACCAAACCGCCAGGACCCATCAAAAAGCCGTAAAGCTTGCACTGGGGATTAATGTTCTTCACTCCATCATAGAGACCACTGATGACATTGTGGCCACCAGGAGCCTGTCCACCAGAAAGGATAATGCCCACATTGAAGGGTTTGAGAGCTTTCTGCTCACCAGCCTCGAATGTTATGACGGGCATGCCGTAAGTGTTAGGGAACATGGCTTTGATCTCCTCCTGATTGCCAACACTCTGAGTGGGAGCACCCTCGACAGCAACAACAGGGCCAAGCAAAGCCTTAGGAAGTTTGGGTTGATAGGCAGCACGGGCTACCTGCAATGCACTTTTTTCCATACTTTCGTTTTCAAAATAATTTTTATGTGATAAAAAAAACAATGCTACATCTAGCGGCACATTAAATGCATGCAAATTTACTAATAATTCATCGAATGGAGAAAAAAAGACAAGAAAAAGCAGATATTTTCGAGTTTTTATTTATAAAACTTTGTGACAGAAAGAAATTTTGATTACCTTTGAACAACAATATTATTCTAAATTTTCATAGATAGATGAATAGAAGAAATCTGAAAAAGAACATCAATTTCCTTGCTGGAGAACTGGCAGCCGAATGTATCGCACATGTCAATTATGGTCAGTCGTCCAATCTGGAAGATGTGGATAATGTGCTGAAGAGTATCCTTCTATTTCAGAACGAGATGCTCAATCGCCTTTCACATGTTGAGCCTGGAAATCCCAAATTGTTTTTCAAAAAGCTGCATGAAGATATGATCACAGGAACAGATCAGATTGTAGAGCAGATAAAGGCTTTGGATTAGAATGTTGCAGGCTATTTGCAAAAAGATTCTATACGGATGGATGGGTTTTCGCGAGGATGTGACAGAGCCCATTCCTGACAAGTTCATCATTTGCCTGGCCCCTCATACCAGCAACTGGGATTTCCTGATGGGACAACTCTACAGCAGAGCGGCAGGTATTCATTGCAATTTCATGATGAAAAAGGAATGGTTTTTCTGGCCATTGGGTATCATGTTCCGCAGGATGGGCGGCATTCCTGTATATCGTGACAAGAAAACACATGCGACAGAATCTATTGCGAAGCAGGCCAAGGAAATGAAAGAGTTTCACTTGTGCATCACGCCAGAAGGAACACGCAAGAAGAACTCGGAATGGAAGAAGGGATTCTACTACATTGCTTTAAAGGCAGAAATTCTGATTCTCCTTTACGGACTTGACTACAAGGAAAAAGTCATCTATTGCCATAAGACCTTTATCCCTACAGGTGATATCGAAAAGGATCTGCCTGAAATAAAGGAATATTTCCGACATTTCAAAGGCAAACATCCTGAACGTTTTGCCATAGAATGATGATGATGAAAGAAGAACAAAAATGTCATACACCTTTCCGCAGCGAGAAGTCTAAACGTCAAAAAAGGCTTTTCGCTTATTGTCTGCTACTATTTATCCTGCTTGGCAATGCGCTGAAATCATCAGCCCAAGATGCCAATGCGGTGAAAGATATGGTAATGCCTTATTTTTCGTCCTATAAGAACAACGAATATACCAGTGATGACAAAATCAGAGTAGACAGCATAAAGATCAATCTCGAAGAGAAATGGTTGGGTATCTACGTAAACGAAGGATTTATCTCTCAGCCCTTCCGTCCTGATATGGTGAAAAAGATTTATGCTGAGGTAAAGAATCTTCTGCCAGAACTTTACAAGAACTATAAACTGACTATTTTTGCACTGGAATATCCCATTGAATCGTTGATTCCCACAAACTTCACAAAGCAGGAGAATAGAGACTGGAAGAAACTGGACTACAATGGTAATCCTTGGGTAACTCCCATGAACAACGAATATAAAATCCGCAACGGATTGGAAGGACGCCATATCAGCGCATGGGCCAGTCATGGTAAATATTATGCCTACAAGAAGAACATGTGGACATGGCAGCGTCCTCATCTCTACTGTACCACAGAAGACATGTTCACTCAAACGATCGTTCTACCCTACCTTTTTCCAATGCTTGAAAATGCCGGAGCCGTTGTCTTCTCACCACGCGAACGAGACTGGCAGAAGCACGAAGTCATCGTGGATAATGACTTGCCTTACGAGAATGGAAAATATGAAGAGGTGAACGGAAAATATGAGTGGAAAGATGGAGGTCCAGGTTGGGGCCGACTTCATACATATTATCAGGATAAAGAAAATCCATTCGAGGATGGTTCGTTCAGAATGGCAGTAGCTGCTGGGAAACGCCAATTAAGCAGTATTACCTGGACTCCGAATATTCCTGTGGAAGGTGATTATGCGGTCTATGTAAGTTACAAGACCCTGACGAACAGTGTCAGCGATGCCATGTATACTGTTCGTCACCAAGGAATCAACACTCGTTTTCGCGTAAACCAGCAGATGGGCGGTGGAACCTGGGTCTATTTAGGAACATTCCATTTTGGAGAAGGAACGACAGAAGATAATTGTATCTTCCTGAGCAACCAGAGTAACGATAACGGTATTGTGACTGCCGACGCAGTCCGACTGGGTGGTGGAATGGGCAACGTGATGAGAAGCGATACACTAAAAACCATGTTAAGTGGAAGCGGAGTGCCTCGTTATCTGGAAGGATCACGTTATTATGCCCAATGGGCTGGCGCACCTTATGAGGTTTATTCGCCTTTTGAAGGTAAGGATGACTACAGCGATGATATCCGTGAGCGCAGTCTCTTTACCAACTATGTGGGACGTGGCAGTATCTATATGCCTGGTGACAGTGGCCTAAACGTGCCCATTGAGATGAGCATTGCCCTGCATAGTGATGCTGGATTCCGTCCTGACATGACACACATTGGCACGTTAGGAATCTATATGTCACGCTTCAACGAAGGATTGACAGATGCAGGAATTTCTCGTTTGACGAGTCGAGATATGGCTGATAACGTGATGACGCAAGTCACTCATGACATCCGATATTACTTTGGCATCTGGAATCGTCGGCAACTTTATGACAGAAATTATGGCGAAGCACGAGACCCAGGTGTTCCAGCAATGATTCTGGAAATGCTTTCTCACCAGAACTTTTTTGACATGCTGCGCGGGCATGATCCATATTTCAAGTTCATTTTGGCACGTGCCATTTATAAAGGATTATTGAAATACTCTGGCATGGTACATGGTTACAAACCAGTGACTCAGCCTCTGCCTGTAAAAGAGATGGGGGTACATGTCGGAGAAGATGGAGTAGCCACTTTAACCTGGACGCCCGTCTTGGACCCCACTGATGATACTGCGGCTCCTGAAGGATATCTGGTCTATGCTCGAGTTGGACATCTTGGTTACGACAACGGTACGCTTGTGAAAAGTGGATCAAGTTATGAACTTCAATTACAACCAGGCATACTTTACCGCTTTCGTGTTGCAGCTGTCAACAATGGTGGAAGGAGTTTCCTGAGTGAAGAAGTCTGTGCGCAATTCTCACCTGGCACTCCCCGCCTGCTCATTGTGAATGGATTCCAGCGTGTAGCAGGTCCACAAGTTATCAATAATGAACAAGAGTCAGGTTTTGATTTCAGCATAGATCCAGGTGTGGCTGACGTTCGAAC
>CAMKMK010000131.1 GCA_946413885.1 uncultured Prevotellaceae bacterium | reverse complement strand
ATATTGTTGGGCAAACACAGCGTTGTTGATTAATGCCCAAAATGCTAACCAGAAGATCTTTTTCATAATCGTTTGTTTTTATGTTTATAAATGAGGTTATTTCCGTTTGTTCAAATACTTTTTCTTGCCATATCTGTAACTGATGATGTTGTACCATTCTTCAGGAATGAGATATTTGCCCTCCACTTTGTCGATGCAAAGCAAGCGGAACTGATTTGTCTTTTTGTCACTCCAGCCGATGATGCGGTCGGTGATGCGTACGTTGCTCTCATCTAATACGATGTGAAAGGATTGGTTTCTGTTTGAGAAAGTTTGATTAAACATATAATCCATAAAAATTGCATGTTTCTGAAGATTATTGGCCGATGTCAAGACATAGAGCCTTCCATCCACTTTCCCCATGCTTTCCGGGTGCAACTTCTTGCCATATTCGTAATGGACTTTATGTTCCTCAATACAGGCCGAGTCTTTCATCTGAGCGATGAATCTGTCTACCCATCGGGTGTCGAACGGCATAACATGGGGTGAAGGGTTGGGCTGGTCGATAATAACCTGCATGTAAGCCGTAAGACTGTCTCCTTTACCATAAAATTTGCAGAGAAGGTGTCGAATGGGCTTTGAATTCTCTTCGCCCGTTAGTTCCAGGGTGTCTCCTTCCGCCGTATGCGATTCCTTATGCTGGATGTTGACGAGCGGATTGTTTACCAGTTGCCTCCTGATTTCGTTGACAGATTGTCTGTCAATATTTGACTGGATTGTCTGGATTGTACGATACGACTCTCCACCGATCCACTCAAGTCTCTTGTGATTGTTTTTAAAAAAAACATAGATTGTATTCCCCCAAAATGGTTCACTCGATACCACGGGGGGAAGTACCTGTTGCAATTTCTCATAGTCAGGCACACGTTCAACCTTTCCATGATCGTAGGAAAGCATTGTCTCGTAGTCATTGGGCAGAGCAAATGTGGAGTCTACATGGTCAACAAAAAGGATGGTATATCGGCCAAATATATCTTTCTTGCTATAAACATGCTCATGGGTTACATCGGGGGAACTATATTTGATTCCTTGGTTAGGGGTTTTAAATAAAATGGTTTTCTTCAGACCTCTATCATATATATAATCGAATTGTCTGTCCCGATGACTTAGCAGATAATTGCTCAGTTCCTGATGCAGGGTGATGGCAGCATTATCGGCTTTCTCTTGGGGGATGATGTAGAGGATGCCGCTGCAAGCCCCCTCCAATACTTTGAATCTGTCACCTCCCTCGAATTGCGTATTGTCAAGGGAGACATAGGTGTATCTCGTCAGGTGATCCAGTCCATCTTCCTGAGTATTGTAGCTGTAAGAAACTGGATACGCCTCGCCACCAAACTCTCTCGCTATCTTGGCTATCATGGGTTTGACAGGTTTAATGTCAAGTACTTTGCCGCAACTTTCCTGATCCGTACTATTAGAATACCTGACTTCTATTCTGCTTTCCCCTTTTCTTTGGGGATAATAATAGAAAAGAGCCACTTCTTTGCCTTCGTAACAGAAATTCCTGTCATCGCCAACGAGTTTTGTGGTTCTGCGTGAATCTTCGGACAAAGACAACGCATAGCGGATACTGTCTTCCGTGCCATTAGTCGTTTGCAGATGGTGGCAAGCCACGGCATCGGCAGAGGCATCGATGAAATACTGCATAATGGTATCCTTCAGCTGTTGCAGGTGGTAACGGTCAATCGGTTTGTCCCGTTGGGTATAAAAAGATTTATTCCATACCCAAATCTCGTAGATATCATCGTTCGTGCGATTGACAGTAGAATTGGACAGTTCTTCGGGATGGTTCTTCTCCAGGTACTGTATCAGCTGACGGATGCTGTTATCGTTTTGCGCATCGATAATGAGGGCTTGCATCAGTATAGTCAAGATAAAAATATAGCGTCTCATTATTGTCGATTATTTTTGATTATCAATCTTTTGAAATACCTCATCGCATTCCCGTTGCAGATTCTCAGACAAAACCATGTACTCCTCCATCGGGTCTGGACGAGAGTTCACACCGAACAGGCTGTCAACAGAAATCAGGTCGCTCTGGTCGTACTCTTCTTCTTCGTTGTCTGTGGTGGATTGCATTGGATGGACACCAGCAAGGAAGGAGTCAGGCAGCACGTCTCCTGTCTCCATCTGCTGCGGTTCTTGCGGTTCTTCCTTTACGGGGCTACTGATTTGTGCCGTTGCCTGATCCGTTGGAACTTCCCTTCCACTCTTTGGGAGAGTCAGGAAGAACGCAAGAATGCCAGCCACGCAGGCTGCCGTTACCCAAGGCCACAAAACAGCGCGACGAGGTTTCCGTTGGGTAGCCAACATGATTTGGTCAAACTCCTGAGCCTTCTCTTCTGACAAGTTGAAATCATCGGCTGGGCGGGAAGTGGCGAGTACCAATTGGCGCACCCTCTCTTCATCGGCAGATAAAGTCTCGCGAGTGTGCAAATAGAAGTCAACAAGTGCCTGTTCCTCGGCTACAGAAGTTTCCGCATCCAGATAACGCTGAATAAGTTGCTGACGCAATTCTCTGTTATTTAGATCATTCATTTTTGTCCTCCTTTTCTCAGTATTTCAAGCACAGCTCTCCGCGCTGCGGAAATCATGGTCTTCGTGCTTTGTTTAGTGGTGTTGCAAATGGTTGAAATCTCGTCTAAATTCATGCCCTCGGCTCGCATCTCCAGCATACGACGCTGGGTGGCAGGCAACTGGCTGAGAGCCAATTGAATTATAGTCTCCATATCTTGTGTGATGAGGTTTTGATCGGCCTTTCGGAAGTCCTGTATATCAGTACCTTCCAATGGTTCTAACCTCATGCGCTGGTGTCTCAAATGATCGACACATACGTTTTTCGTTATGGTAACAGCCAACGCTTCAAGACTCTTATATGAATCCAGTTGCTCGCCCATCTGCCAAAGTCTGAAGAGAGCATCTTGCACGATGTCCTCAGCCTCCTCCACCATTTGTTGCTCTGCCAAGAATCGCTCACATAGTTTTATCAACCGTGGGCGCACATCGTTGGCTAACTGCTCAAACGCTTTTATCGTCATTTATGTATATCTCTATAATGATAGACGTAAAAACATCGCAAAGGTAAACTAAAAAATGATAAAAAGTATCTTTGCGATAAGAAACTTTCACATAACGTTTCACATCGTCTTTTTCGCATCCAAATGGGAACCTCGAAGATGATTCTTACACTATTCTGTCCTTCTACATCAGAAAAAACTGAGAATGTTTTCTTGACAGAGAGATTTTCATTATCTTTACCACGCAAATTGATGAAGACTGACCACGATGCACAAAGACAATATCGAATCCACGAAAAAGAGAAGAACCTTTTGCAAAGCCTTGTCTTTGTATATGAAAAGGCACGTCCGCAGCACAGTTGTTTTGGCATTGTGGGGAATCTCTTATGCGGCAGCCATAGGGAGCCAACCTGTCAAGTCCTTATCGAAACCGCTCGAGGGCTCGAAAGTCAACCTGTTTGAACTCTCTGATGTCCACATTACCAGCGGGCAGATGAAGACTATACAGGAACTCTCGCACAAGTACCTGCTGACGCTCGAACCAGACCGCCTGCTGTCTTGGTTCCGTCGCGAGGCAGGTCTCACACCGCTGGCTCAACCCTATCCGCAATGGGAATCCGTCATCCACGACGAGTGGTCGCTGGCGGGACATATCATGGGCTTCTACCTCTCAGGCATGTCGATGATGTACCAGACAACGGGCGATCCTGCCATCCTGGAACGTCTGCGCTACAGCATTCACGGCTTGCGCGAGGCTCAGGATGCAGGAGGCGACGGCTACGTGGCTGCCACACGCATCGGACGGCACGTTTTCGAGGATGTGGCGGCAGGCAATTTCAAGACCTCGAATCCCATGATCAACAACACATGGGAACCTGTCTATGTGATGAACAAACTGATGCTTGGCCTCTATGATGCCTATACGCTTTGCGGTATCGACGAGGCAAGTATTGTGCTGACACGTTTGGCTGACTGGTTTGGAAAAAGCATCATCGACAAACTCGACCACGATGCCATGCAGAAACTACTCGTCTGCGAGCATGGAAGCATCAATGAATCCTATATCGACGTCTATCGCCTCACAGGCGAAGAACGTTATCTCAGATGGGCTGAACGCCTTAACGACGAGGATATGTGGGTTCCGCTCTCGCAGGGAAAAGACATTCTGCAGGGCTGGCACGCCAATACCCAGATTCCCAAGTTCACGGGCTTTGTCGCTGTAGGAAGGGCCAACGGAGACCAACGGATGTTGGACGCAGCCCATCTCTTCTGGGACATCGTGCTGAGGAACCACACTTGGGTAAACGGAGGAAACAGTTGCGGCGAACATTTCTTTTCAGAGGACAATTATATAGAAAAGGTGGAAGCTGCTGGAGGACCTGAATCGTGCAACTCAGTCAACATGATGCGGCTCACAGAGGCTCTCTACCAATGGGATGGCGACATGAGTCGCGTGGATTACTATGAGCGCGTCCTGCTGAATCACATTTTGGGCAATTTCGATCCTGAGACAGGTATGAGCTGCTACTACACCTCGATGCGACCTGGGCAATACAAGGTCTATGCTGACCCCTACGGCTGTTTCTGGTGCTGCGTGGGCACAGGCTTGCAGGCTCCTGCAAAGCTTGCCAAGATGGTTTATGCCTATCAGGCGGACACTCTCTTCGTGAATATGTTTGTGCCCTCAAGCCTCGAATGGAAAGAAAGAAACTTTGCCCTTGAGCAAAAGACATCATATCCTGACACGGACAAATCCGTCCTGATTGTGGAGCGGGGCGGACATCTTGCGCTGGCGGTGCGATGCCCTTATTGGGTGGAACAGGGCAGCATGCGAGTCAAGGTGAATGGAAAGAACCATCGATACACCTTGCAGAAGGGAAAACCTGGAAGCCAATACATCGTGCTCAAACGTGACTGGCAGGAAGGCGACCGCATAGACCTCTCGTTCAAACCTGTGCTCGATGTGCAGCCACTCAAAAGATTCAATCAATATGTCTCTATCCAGTACGGCGCGATGGTGATGGCGCAGAAGATAGACAATCATGGGCTGACACACCACGACTTCATCAGCGTCAATGCTGTGGCAGGAAAGACTCTCCCCCAGAACGAGATAACAACTCTGGTGGGTTCTCTTGCAACCATAAAGAAATCGATTCAGCGTGCCAAGAGTGACAGCCTCGTCCTTCTCTGCCAACAGCCAGGAAAGGCTGAGCCAATCTCTCTGATTCCCTTCACTCGCCTACTCTTCGACCGCTACGAAGTCTATTTCCCTCGTGTGGACACGCAAGCTCAGCTGGACTCCATCCAGTCCGTTGGTTATGGGTATCAGGGGACATTCTCGCCCAAGCCTGAACAACTGGCACGTTTCGAGCGCTTGCAGGTAGACCAAGTAAAGGTAACAGACAGGGATTCAGAGCGTGAGCATCGTATGGAATCCTATTTCTCCAGTACAGGCGAAGACTTTGGCCAGCCTTGGCGCCATGCTGTTGACGGCGGCTTCTTCATGTACCAGATGCGTTGTCTGCCCGATAAACCGATGGCGATTGCTGTACGTTTTCGACAGGACGATGCAGGAGAACGTCTCTTCGATCTGCAAGTGGACGGACGGACCATCCACACCTTCGACCATCGCCATCCCATAGAGGGTGTGGAGAAACCACTTTATTACGAAGAAGTGGAAATCCCAGAAGAACTGACCAAAGGCAAGACTCACATCACTGTGAAGTTTAATGCCCATAACCACAACATGGCTGGCGGCATCTTCGATCTCAGAACTATACGACACCCATAAGCCTATGACAGAATCATCCATGCTTCCCTTGACCTTCCGCAACACGTTGCATCCACTCACAAAAAATTGACCTATAGAGAAATTATCAAGAAAAGATGAAAAAGAGATTTACTTCACTCGTGCTGATAGCAGCATCGCTGCTCACCATACAAGCACAACAGGTGCCGCAAGTCGGCAATATCCTTGGCCGGAACATCTCGTCGCTCAACGGCAAATGGCACTACATCGTTGACGTACAGGAAGAAGGCTATTACGACTACCGCATGAACCCCACACAGAACGGATTCTTCCGCAACGCGAAACCACAACGGCCAGAAGACCTGATCGAGTATGATTTCGACAAAGCTGAAGAGATGCCTGTGCCATCTGATTGGAACACACGCGACGAACGATTGTTTTTCTATGAAGGTACCGTCTGGTTCTACAGGAAGTTCAATGTCGAAAAGTCAGCTTTGAAAGAAGGTCGACGCAAACTGCTCTACTTCGGAGCTGTCAACTACGATGCTCACGTCTATGTGAACGGACGCCATATGGGACACCATATCGGCGGCTTCACTCC
>CAMKMK010000130.1 GCA_946413885.1 uncultured Prevotellaceae bacterium | reverse complement strand
AGCCACTTCCTCAACTGCTATGCTAATGTAGAGGTGAACGGCTCAGGCGACCTCACGGGTGGTATCATCGGTCGTGTACGTGGACAGATTGATATGGTTCAGGTATATGCAGCTGGTAGCATCAACCGTGGTGGCGGTATTGTCGGCGGTGGCTTCCAGGATGCAACTCCTTTCGGTTCATATAAGCATGTTGCTGTATGGAACAACACAGACCAGAACTTTGGTCCTGTTCGTGGCAACGATGACCTGATTTCTATTCTCTACTACGATGGTACTAACTTTGCTGACCTGCAGAGTAAGGTAGTGGAATGGGATCCCGCCGTTTGGTTCTGCGATATGGCCGAGGGTAGCTATCCCGTTCTGAAGGCCTTTACCACAGGCATTGAAAACATTGCTGGACAGCCTGCAACAGATGATCTCATCTATGATCTCCAAGGTCGTCGCGTAAGCAAGATGTCTAAGGGTGTCTACATTGTAGGTGGCAAGAAGTATCTGGTAAAGTAATGAACTGTTTTAATTAATCAAACTATTCCCCTCTCCACTCCAAAAACGAGGAGTGGAGAGGGTTTTAACCTCAAAATCATTAATCAAAAAATTCCTGCTATGAAACTTATCCGTAAAGCATCAGTAGCCTTGTTCCTGGGGACCTTGTTGCTCATGGGCTGCAAGGAGAATGTTGATGAATCAGCACGATATGTTTTCAACGAACAGACTATCATCTCTTATATGGAGAAACATCCAGAGACATATTCGGAATATCTGGACGTGCTCCGTAATACAAATGTGAGTGAGATAAGTCAATCTACTGTCTATCAGTTGCTCACAGCCCGTGGTCATTACACAGTGTTTGCTCCCACCAACGAAGCAATTCACCAATACCTGCAGGAACTCACTGAGAGCGGTCTGATCTCGTCGCCCTCTTGGGACGGTTTTGCCACGGATGCAAAGCGCGACTCAATCCGAAAAGTCATTGCTTATAATAGTGTGATTGACGGTAAAGACGAGATGTACTACGAGACCAGCAACTTTCCTACGGAAAACAATGCTGAAATGCCACTCAGTAACATGAATGACCGCAAACTTACGGTCCGCTATGTTAAATATGAGCCAGACAGTCTGTATATAAACTATGATTGTCCGATGAACATTCGCAACCGCGATATTCCTGCCATCAATGGTGTCGTTCACCAGATGGAAAAGGTTATCGCCCCCAAGGACATCACGCTGGCTGCCCTGATGGCCGATATCATTGACAACAAGAAAGAGGGTTTCATCGTAGCCTCGCGTGTCGCTATGACATGTGGTTTGCGTGATACCTTCAACGTAACGGAGGATGCCCGTTACCGCAATTTATATATGCGTGGACTTATCCCTGACTTCAACGCAAAGGCTTTCGGATGGGTCTTTCACGGTGCTTCTGGTCACCCTATGGCTTATGCCCCAGAGCATCGTAGATACGGTTTCACCATGTTTGCTGAGACAGATGCTTTCTGGCGTGAGCAGATAGGTAAGGAACCCAGCGAGATCACTTGTGAAGACGTGCAAAAATGGGTTTATGACAATCATCAGTACAGTGATACTGACGTTTTCACTACCGATGACAATTGGACTTCTCCCAAGAATCTGCTGAATCAGTGGGTTACCTATCATGTGCTTCCCATGCGCATACCCTCTAACAAACTGGTATACCATGTGAATGAATATGGATTCAGTTATTCGAAGATGGAACCCACCATTCCTGTTTATGAGTTTTACGCCACCATGGGTAAACGTCGTTTGCTGAAGATCTTTGAGAGTAGAGAGTCTGAGGGAATCTATCTTAATCGTTTCCCCAATCTGGACAACGGCCGTCGCGGCACTTATCATGAGCTTTCTTGCGATCCAGACAAGGTGGGCAATCTCATCGACAACCGTTCAGAGAATGTGCAGCTGTATCAGGCGCTCAATGGTATCATTTACGGAATCGACAAGCCTTTGGCTTATACTGATGCCGTACGTGAGAACCTGGCTCGTGGCCGTATCCGTTTCGATGCCATGAGTCTCTTCCCTGAGGCTATGACCAACGATTTGCGCAAGAAGGAGAGTACTGACCCGGTCGACCAGTTTGTTCACTTCCCTCCCAATACCACTTATAAATATCTGGAGGATATGGATATGAACAACGAAACGCACTTCGTTTACCTTAACTCCTACAAGTACGACTGGTGCAACAATCAGGCTGACGAGTTGAAGGCTGAGGGACACTATGAGATTACCATCAAGCTTCCTCCTGTACCACGTTCTGGTACCTACGAGTTGCGCTATCGTGTTTTGCCTAATGGTGACCGTGGTATCATTCAGTTCTATTTCGGAAACAACAAGGATCGCCTCGTTCCTACGGGTATTCCTATCGACCTGACAAAGTCTGGTACAAACCCCAACTACGGATACGAGCCTGATACTGACGATGATGACTACAACGCTGAGATTGACAAGCACATGCGTGCCAACTGGCGTATGAAGAGTGAGATGTCCATCACCAACAGTGGTGGTCCCAGCCGTACGGGCAGTCCTTCCAACGTACGCCATATTCTTATCCGTCAGCATCTGAATGCAGATGACACATATTATCTGCGTCTGAAGTCCGTACTTGACTCAGACAAGAAGGAAATGTATATGGATTACTTGGAGTGGTGTGCTAAGGAAGTTTACGATAACCCCATGACTCCTGAAGATATTTGGTAAAAAGGAGCAATTAGATATGCTATTTGGAATGAGAAGTTTTGACAAGCTGCTCTTGCTGACCGTCTCATGCCTTATGCATCCTGCGCAAACCTTATATGCGCAGGATGCTAAGTTGACGGGCACTGTGATTGGAACAGAGACGTGTTATGACTACGAGACTCAGGCAATCACCCTGACGAAGAATACTCCGGCAAATGCCTTTGACGGTGATCTTTCCACCTTTGTTGTTACGTACGAGAAGTCACATACCTGGGCAGGTTTGGATCTGGGCACACCTCACGTCATTACTCGTGTAGGTTGGAGTCCACGTAATAACGAAGTAGGTCCTGGTCGTGTGGTTTTAGGACTCTTCGAGGGTTCTAACCGTGAGGACTTCATGGACGCTATACCTTTATATATGGTTACGGAAGAGGGTACCATTGGTCTTGTTTCTTATGCTGATGTGCATGTCTCGCGAGGTTTCCGTTATGTCCGTTGGTGTGCTCCTGCTGACAGTCGTTGCAATATTGCTGAGTTGGAGTTCTATGGTCACGAAGGAGAGGGTGATGACTCCCAGTTCTATCAACTGTCCAATCTGCCCACGTTGTCCTATCACACCTATTCAGGGATAGAGCCCTACGACAAAAGCCATGAACTGGAATCCGAGATGTGTATTATCTACGACGGAGGAACCCGTATCCAGGAATATCCCGTCTTGGCTCGAGAGCGTGGAAACGGTTCTCGCTATGAGCTTTTCAAGAAGCGTCCATATCGTATCAAGTTCAACGACGGGAAGAGCCATCACATGCTTAAGGACTCTCCCCTGCAAAGCCCCGCTAAGGCCAAGAAGTGGGTTCTGATGCCCAACTGGCGCGAGAAGACTCTCATACGCAACAACATTGCTTTCGAGATGAGTCGTCGTCTGGGTATGGCTTACACGCCTTGGATTCAGAATGTGGACGTCATCGTGAACGGCGAGTTCAAGGGTAATTATCAGCTTGCCGACCAGGTGACGGTGGATCCTGAGCGCGTCAACATTACTGAAATGTTGCCTGAGGATCTTGAGGAACCCAATATTACTGGCGGCTATCTTCTGGAGATAACCAGTAGTGGTGAGCGCTTTCATTTTACCAGTAATCGAGGACTCCCTGTCGATGTCAAGTACCCTGACGATGACGAGTTGGTCACTGGACAGTTCTCATACATCCGCAGCGCGTTCAACGCTATGGAAGCCAGCCTTTGGTCGGCTGCTTACAAGGATCCTAATAATGGTTATCGCACCAAGCTCGATTTGGAGAGTTTCATGCGCTGGTTCCTGGTCGAGGAGTTGGCAGGGAACACCGATGCCCTGTGGAGTATCTACGTCTACAAGGAGCGTGGCGACGATCTCTTCCATTTCGGCCCCGTGTGGGACTTTGACCTCTGTATGGACAACGACCAGCGCGTCTATCCAGCCAATGGGAAATCCAACTGGCTTTTCAACTACGGTTCTGCCGTTAGTGGCTCTCGTGATTTTGTCAATCGCGTTCTTTCCGACCCTTATGCTATCGAGACGCTTAGCTCCATTTGGGCTGGTATGCGCAAGAGTAAGGCGTTCTCCCCTGAGAGCCTTTGTGCCTTCGTTGACAGCTTGGGTCTGGTGAATGATGAGTCACAGGAGTTGAACTTCACCCGTTGGGACAACCTGGGCGAGAAGCTTACTCTGCAGCAGTTTGCTCCTGGTACCTATCAGGGCGAGCTTGATATCGTCAAGAATTATCTGAAAACGCGCATATCTTGGATTGACAACAAACTGGGATACGAGGATGTTCAGGAGGTTGATCCTTCTGACACGCTATATGTCATCCGTTCGGCTAAGGAATATTTGGTTTTCCAGCATGCGGTGAATGAGCAGGGACTCACAGCCTTGAACGGTCGCATCGATGCCGATTTGGATTTGTCTGCATTCAGCTCGCGTCTGAAACCCATTGGTTCTCCTGAGCGACCTTATACAGGTGTCTTTGATGGACAGAATCACATCATCTCAGGCTTTACTCTGGAAAGCGATGCAGACAATGTGGGTCTCTTTGGCACGTTGGCGGCAGGTGCTGTAGTTCGAGGCATCACCCTCGATGGTACCTGTAAGATTCGTGGTGCCAACGGCGTTGGACTTATCGGCTCTGTTCAGGGAGAAGGAACCGTCACTCTTGAGACTTTAGGCAACGAGGGCAATGTCACGGCTTCTGGCAAATGGGCAGCAGGCATCTTGGGAGTATGTACTGATGAAGCCACTTCCGTCAACATCAGTTACTGCTACACTTCAGGTTCCATCTTTGGTCAGCAAGAGAGTGCTGCCATCAGTGGCTGGTTGGGTGAGAATGCTCAGGTTATTGGATGCTACAACATAGCTGATGTTACTGGTATTTCCAATAAAGCCAGCTTCGCTCGACACGATGGAGCAACCTTTATCCGCTGCTTCAACAGTCACAAGGAGGTGCAGTCAGGAATCACGAAACTCAGTGATACCAATGTCTCTCGTGGTGACCTCTGCTATCGTCTTCACGATCATACCTCAGGGAATGGCAAGACATATTTCTATCAGACCCTTGGAGAGGACGATCACCCTGTGCTGCAGCATCATTTGGAAGTCGTCCGCAAGGGCAGTACGTATGCCAACAAGACAGATTACGAGATATCCTCAGCCCAGGATTTGATAGACTTTGCCGTGATGGTGAATTCTGGCAGGCCAAGCATCAACGCGTTGGTAACAGCCGATCTTGATTTCAAGGGATATACCATCCCCCAGATGGGTTCTTCCGATAGTCCTTACACGGGCACTTTCGATGGACAAGGACACACCTTTAGCCATCTGGAGATATCTTCCGACAAATCATATACAGGCATTTTCAGCATCATTGGTCCAGGTGCCAGAATCCAGAACTTTGTCCTCGACGAGACTTGTTCCATCAAGGGTGGTAACTATACGGCTATCGTGGGTGGATCAGCAACCGTCAGCGGCGACGTTTATCTCAGCGGCTTAGGTCATGAGGGAACCGTGCAAGGTGGTGTCAATACGGGAGCCATCTTTGGTTGCAACATGAGCAACAAGGCCAACGTCTATGTCGATAACTGTTATTCGACTGGAGCTATAGTTGGCAGTAAAGAGAGTGGAGCCCTGACTGGATACATCGGCAGGGGACACATTCGCAACAGCTGGTCCAGCGCCAGTATCGAAGGCTACTACGATGAAAGAAATGCAAACAAGCCCTTCGCTCTGTGCTACTGCGAGACCCACAACAACTATATTGTCCATTGGGATTTGAACCCAGATTTCGACATCAAGGAAGCCACCACCGAACAAGTCGTTAACGGTGAGCTCTGCTATTGGCTGAACTTGTATAGCGGCGAGGACACCCCCATCTGGTATCAGGCCTTGGGGCGCGACGCTCATCCTGTACTGGATCCCACTCATGGCGAAGTCAAGCTTGCGGAAGATGGAACCTATTACAACGAGGGCAATCACATCCAACTCATTCCTTTCTCGTCAGAGGAGTATCCTTCTTATTCTCCCATGGGCATCCGTATGAGCAAGACCCAGCAAGGCATTCATATCATTCGTACCAAAGATGGAAAAGCTTTCAAGGTTCTCGTAAAATAAAATCCTCTTTTTCTTCATTGGACCTTGAATAGAGAATCCGCTACCCTTCAAAAGTAGCGGATTCTCGTTTTTTTCTCCCTTCCCTTGGATAATTCCGAGTGATCCGATAACTCGAATTTTTCGATTACACAAAATGTGTAATCATTGCGACACGTTGAAATTGCAAAGACAACACGTTGAGTCGGGCAACTCAACACGTTGA
>CAMKMK010000129.1 GCA_946413885.1 uncultured Prevotellaceae bacterium | reverse complement strand
GGAAACTACTTTTTTGCCGTCAAGCACCTGTACGGTCAACGTGTTGTCGTTGTTCTCCTGATAGAATTCTGGAGTGATCACCAATTGTTCCTGATCGATGTCGGGCTTGGCAAAGACATTCTTCAGACCTTCCTCAGCGATAGCCTCCATCCAAACAGTCTGCCAGATGCCTGTAGTGCGGGTGTAATTGCAACCTGCCGAATAGTAACCCACACTTTGTTTACCACCAGGTTGCTTGCCGCCACGAAGGTTATCGTTGACTACCAGCACCAGATTGGCAGCCTGTCCAGGAGTTACATACTTCGTGATATCTACGCTGAAGGAAGATCCGGCACCCCAATGAGTGGCTACTTCATTGCCGTCGATGAAGATGGTTGCCTCATAATCTACAGCACCAAAGTTCAGCATGATTTTCTTTCCTTGCCAACTGGCGGGGGCAGTAATGCTGCGCTGATACCAGATGGTATTGATGAAGTCAACGTATTGCACACCAGAGAGTTTGCTTTCAGGGCAGAAGGGAACAGTAATCTTTCCGTCGAAACCCTTCGAGTTCCTGAAATCACGTTGTGAACCAGATCGCCCAAAATCGAAAGTGTAGGTCCATGTGCCATTCAGGTTCTGCCAATCGGCACGTTCAAATTGAGGACGTGGGTATTCAGGGCGTGGAGTATCGGCCACAGCCATCTGGATGTTGCTCATAAGAGCCACTAATGCCATCCAAAGTACATTTTTGATAGTAACTTTCATTTTCTGTGTTTTTAAATTATTGTTATGGTTTGATTTTCGTCTCTTATGATGCTGTTCCCTCATGCAAATGAGGTTCTGCGGGTTTAAAGTTACATTATTTATTTTGAAAAAATCGAATTTTGCAATTCTTTCGCATCATATTTCATGGAAAAAGTGTATTTTTGTGCAGTAAAAAGAATGAAAGGATAACCAATAAGAGAGAAATATGGGAAAAATCAGAGTCGCTGTAGTTGGATATGGCAACATTGGTCGGTATGCCCTGCAGGCCTTGCAGGTAGCGCCTGACATGGAGATAGCTGGCGTAGTGCGTCGCAATGGAGCAGAGAACAAGCCTGCTGAATTGGCTGACTATGCCGTAGTGAAGGATATCAAGGAATTGGGCAAGGTTGATGTGGCCATTTTGGCTACGCCTACCCGTAGTGTGGAGAAGTATGCGCTGGAGATATTGGCTCAGGGTATTAATACGGTGGATAGTTTCGATATTCATACCCAGATTGTTGACCTGCGTCGCAGTTTGGATGCGGCAGCCAAGAAGGGCGGAGCCGTCAGCATTATCTCTGCAGGATGGGACCCTGGATCCGATAGTGTGGTTCGTACTCTGATGGAGAGTTTGGCTCCTCGAGGGATCTCTTATACCAACTTTGGTCCTGGCCGTTCAATGGGTCATAGCGTGGCCGTTCGTGCTATCCCTGGTGTACGAGATGCACTCAGCGTGACTATTCCTTTAGGCACAGGTATCCATCGTCGTATGGTATATGTGGAACTTGAGGAGGGTGCAGATTTCAAGACGGTGGAGAAAGCCATCAAGTCTGATCCTTATTTCGTGAACGATGAGACACATGTCAATCAGGTTCCTTGCGTGGCAGACATTAACGACGTGGGGCATGGTGTGAACTTGGTTCGCAAGGGAGTGAGTGGCCAGACCCATAACCAGCTTTTTGAGTTCAACATGAAGATCAACAATCCGGCTCTGACGGCTCAGGTGTTGGTCAATGTGGCTCGTGCCACCATGAAGCAGCAGCCTGGAGCCTACACCATGATTGAGATTCCTGTCATCGATTATCTCCCAGGTGATCGCGAAGAGATTATCAAGCATTTGGTATAATCCGTTATAGGAGGTTGATAAAGTCGCGATAAGACATTCTTGTAGTCGGAAAAGCCATTTCGAAACTCGATTATGAGTAAAGGAATGACTTTTTCTTTGGATTTTATAGTTTTTTTCTTCTAATAAGTAAATATTACCAGATATTTGTTGTACAATTGAAAAAAAGACGTAAATTTGCTGCCGAAAAAACCTTGAAATTATGAAAACGTTTAAATTAATTCTTTGTGCATTACTGCTTATTCTAGGATTCACAGCATGTTCAAGCGAGGTAGAGGACGGTCCACAAAGTCAACAGGACAATCCACAAAGTCAACAGACAGAAAGAAAGGGCATTGTCGGAAAATGGAAACTTGTCGAACAAGCGGGAAGGCTTTTAGATAATGTAACCGAAATATACGAGTTCAAATCCAACTATTCGTATGAATACATTTGTGACATAGGTGTAGAAGAACGTTACAAACACTACAAGAACATTTTTTCTATTGAAGATGGTTGGGTAAAGGAAGAAGGAGAACTCAATGGCTACATATCAATCACTTATCCTGATGGCCATAGTAAGCTGCATCATTGCTGGATAAAAGGTAACACCATGACCATTATAAGCAAGACTTTGGAAGAAGCCGTAGCGAACGGAGCCATGTTTTATTTCTCTCCTTATCAGAAATTTGCTAGACAATAATTGCAATAACAAAAACGTTCAATTTAAGGGGGTGTGCCAATCGACATATCCCCTTTCTTATGCCCTTGATTTCCTTTTCCCTAAAAACAGGTTTGAGAGATGAGGTTTCGCTCTTCTCCTTCTACATCGTGACAATTTGGCAAACAAGGGTGAATGTGTAATCCGAATATTCTGAAATCTTTACAAATTCAATCTCTTCAAGAGGCTCTTTGGGACGCAACATGTTGAAAGGGGAGGAAGAACGTGTTGAGTTGGAGAAATCAACATGTTGACTTTGCAGTTTCAACACGTTGAAATTCGAGTTTCAACACGTTGTCTTTTCCAAAGGGACTGGATGTTTGCTGAAGATGTGCTGTAATTGTTTGAAGGTCAATTTCTTAGACAAAGCGGATGCTTCTTGGAAGGAGGTTGGCCAAGATGTTGTCAGACCTCCTTCTTCTTATGAAGCAAGCGTATTCTGAAATCTTGACACTATCTTTTTGCCTTCGTATTTCACTTCGATTCCTTCTTCTTCAGGATTGTAAGGTTGGGGATTATCTGGAGAAACGAAGACAACGGTGAAGATGCGTTCCTTCAGCATACCAGGAAACTCGCCTTGACAATCGCCAATAGTCAGGCTTTGGGAAGCTTCCTCGTACGATATGGGGATCATCGCATAGCGACCAGCCTCGTATCCATAATTGGTGTTCTCGTCTTCGTAGAGAACAAAATCACCCTTCGTGTTGCTGCCTTGATAAACATAAAGGCGAATGTTGTCGGCTTGCTTCTCATCACTCCATTGCATGGCGGGTCCAAAGGGCAGGACGGTACCGCTGGGGACGAAGACAGGGACACGGCCGTAGGGAGCCTCCACGATTTTCTTCTCTCCACCCTGACTTACTATCTTACCCGTATAGAAGTCATACCAGATGTGCCCGCTGGGGAAGTAAACCTCGCGAGACCGTGCCCCATAGGTATAAACGGGATTCACCATCAATGAAGGCCCAAACATGAATTGGTCGCCAATGTTCTTCACGTTCTCATCATAGCCGTAACTCATCACCAAAGGACGCAAGATGGTATAATCCTGGAAATGTACCCATCCAGCCATACTGTAGAGATAGGGCATCAGGCGGTAGCGAAGTTCCAGATAGTAGCGAATGCTCTCATAGGCAGGATGTCCTTCAGGAGCGATGTTCCAGGGCTCGCGATAAGGGAACTGGCCATGAGCGCGATACATGGGAGTGAAGGCTCCCCATTGATGCCAGCGGGCATTCAGTTCACGCCATTCCTTCAGGTCAGCATTTTCCTTTCCTGTCTCGTCGAAAAGCCGCTGGGCAGCCTCGAATCGTTTTTCTACTGAGAATCCGCCAATGTCCTGGCTCCAGAAAGGAATACCTGCTATACTGAAATTCAGACCTGCTGTTATCTGTGCCTTCATGTCTTCCCAACGGGTACCTATATCGCCGCTCCATGTGGCTGTGCTGTAACGTTGCTCTCCAGCAAAGCCGTTGCGGGTCAAGAGAAAGACACGAGTATTGTCTGGACTGAAAGTGTTGCCGTATCCGTTTTGGTTCCATGTTGCATGCTCTTGCAGCCATGTGCTGCTGACCTCCTCGTCAGAAATCTTTCGATGTTCTTCCAGAGCTGTCTCATAACCACGTTGACCATCGTAGATAGCCTCAGCATTCACGATACTGTAGGCATTGAAAAACTCGTCGCTACAGCCATATTCCGTAGGTCCGCAAAGCAGTTTTCGATAAGGCATATCTGTACAGTCTCGTACGTTAGGCTCAGAAGCATCCATCCACCAGGCATCCATACCTATCATGCCCAGTTTCTCGTAGAGTTGGCGCCAGAAAATCTTTCGTGCCTCAGGAGCATAGGCATCATAGAATGCATATTTGAAACCTAACCAATCGTTGAGGCTGTCGCGTATGCTCTGCTGGTAGATATATCCCTTGTCGTTGAGTTCCTTGAAGTTATCCACCGTCAGATAGTATTTGGGCCAACAACTGATCATGATCTTGGCATGATTGGCATGTATGGTGTCAATCATCCCTTTAGGGTCGCTGAATCGGTCTGGGTCGAACTCGAAGGCTCCCCAACTGTCCAGCACCCAATAGTTCCAGTCCATCACGATGTTGTCGATGGGTAGCTGACGAGTGCGGAAACCGTCAAGCGCATCCAATATTTCGCTCTGGGTCTTGTATCGCTCACGACTCTGCCAGTAGCCCATCAGCCAGCGAGGCATCACCTGTGCCTTGCCCGTCAACGTGCGATACCCATGAATGACCTCATCCAAATCGTTGCCCCATACGAAATAATAATCCAACTGTTGCGACATCTCGCTCCACAGGGAGAGTTTCTGCTGCTCCTCGCTGCCCACAGGAGCCAGGGCACGGAGTCCGCAGTAAGCTTCGTCTCCATCAGGAGTCCATTCCACCCTGAGGGGATAACGCTTGCCAGCCTCCATCTGCATGCTGAATTTCCTGGCATTGGGATTCCAGGCAGTCCGCCAAATGGGAGCATCCTGTTGCGTCAGCATGGAGTAGATGGGTTTCCCGTCAATGTAAATCTGCTGGTAGCCACTATAATAATGTATGAAATGGTATTCGCCACTTTCCTTAGGCTCCAGTTCGCCCTCGTAGCTTACTTTGGCATTGTAGAGAGGGAAGTCAGGCAGGTTCCTGATGGATTTCAGGTTCTCGAAGTAGAGGCTGTCCTCGCGGCGGACAAGCGTTTCCCTGTCAGGCGAGGTGTAGGTACCTGTCAAGGCACCTTCCTCCCCTTCTTTGTCGTAGAGGGTGAAGATGTCCTGCAACTGGCTGTAATCCTTTGGGTTACCAAAGCGGCAGAGCGAGTAGCTGTCCAGCAACACGCCATAATTTCGGCTGCTCACCACAAAAGGCACGCTCACTTTGGTATTGTACTGGAAGAGTTCCTCGTTGCGTCCCTTGTAGTTCCACTCGTCCGCCTGGTGCTGCCCGAGTCCATAGAAGGCTTCATCCGCTGGAGAATCGAAGACCAAACGGGTAGTCCATCCGTGGTACTGCTGGGCTTTCCCATTGGCCAACATCTGCTCTGTCTCATAGGGACGGAAAGTCTTGCTTTCGCTTTCCGTCTCGCTCAGGATAAGATTTCCTTCCAGATCCGTGAACCAGACTTTGCCAGTGGAAGACAACACGTTGACTTTCATCTTTCGAGTCGTCAAAGTCACGGTATCATCGTGTTCTTCCACCTCATACGACACGTTCTTCTGCTGAGGCACAATAATGAGGCTCTGCCTGTCAGCGAATCTCTCCTCAACGGTGGCAGTCACACGGATTATCTTCTCGCCCAACACTTGGAGCCTGACCATCTTGAGGGGCGTATCCTCTGTCTGGTGGGGATGCCTCACGTGAACCACCACGCCGTCAGGTGCGTCTGCCGTATTTCCGCAGGCTGTCAGGACGAGCAGTCCCATTGTTCCCATCAGTCTCGAGAATCTTTTCATGTTCCGTTTGATGATATTATTTCTCGTATAAGATCTCCCAAGAAATTATTCTTTATGGGAGAAAGAATGCTATCTTGTGACCTTCTTTGTCGTGTTGCATTTGAAGGTAATGTGTTGGTCACCTATGGCAGCACGGAAGTCCCCTTCCTCCAACAACCAATCACCATCATTATCCACGAAAGCCAAGTCGTTTGCCTTTACCGTCAGGCTGACAGAAGTGGTTTCGCCAGGTTGTAAAGTCACCTTCTCGAAACCACGCAAACGCTTCACGTCAGGAGTCAATGTGGCCACCATGTCACTGATAAAGAGCAAAACAGCCTCGCTTCCTGCTACGTTTCCTGTATTCTTCACCTCCACGCTGAAGGTAATCTCATCGTCAGGCAGAAACTCATCCTTGTCAGCTTTCAGGTTGCTGTAGGCAAAAGTGGTATAGCTCAAGCCAGCACCAAAGGGATATTGCACATCCATCACAGCATCGTAGTTGTAGGCACCATCCATCGTGGCTACGTTCTCGCAAGGCTTGTAGTCATAGGTGGCGAAGCTGTTGACGTACTTGGGATAGGTGAAAGGCATCTTGGCGCTGAAGTTGGCCTCGCCAGTAAGCAG
>CAMKMK010000128.1 GCA_946413885.1 uncultured Prevotellaceae bacterium | reverse complement strand
GAAATTGTCAGACTGGATCCTGATGCCCACGTTGCTTACCTGAATGGCGACAAAGACCCACAAACCCTTTACGATTACGGCATCATGGGTCTAGATTATCAGGCAAAGCATTACCGCAACAACCCCACGTGGATCCCTAAAGCCAGGGAACTGGGCATGACAACCAACGTCTGGACCATCGACAGCAAGGATGAGATGATAGAAATGTCGAATCTCGACATTGACTACATCACCACCAATGCTCCTGAAACAGCCAAAGAGGTTTACGACTATTATCGTTTCCATTATCAACCCAAAGCTGATGACGACAAGTCTGTCTCTCAACTGAAAAGGAGTGATAGGATACTTTGAAACTCAGAAACACGAGGGAAGTTCATCAATTTGGGCTTCCCTTTTTTTACGTCATTTCAGGATGAAGTTCACTTCGGATTGAAGGTCGATTCCAAACTCCATGCGAACAGCCAATCGGATTGAATTGTAAAGAGACAGGATATCAGCCCCTGAGGCATCACCAAGATTGACAATCACCAAAGCCTGACGATCATAAACGGCTGCAGGCCCCAAGGAACGACCTTTCCAACCAACCTGCTCGATAAGCCATCCTGCAGGAACCTTGACGCGAGTATCATTGATGGGATAAGAAGGTATCGTGGGGTATTTCTCACGAATTTGCTCAAACTGTTCCTTCGAGATGATAGGATTCATGAAGAAACTACCTGCATTGCCTAAAACCTTAGGATCTGGCAACTTGGATTGACGAATGCCTATAACGACTTTACGCAACTGCTGAGCTGTAAGCGTGTCCACAGATATCCCATGAGAATTCAACGTGGTACGAAGAGCTTCGTATTCGAGGTTGGGAGTAAAACGATGGCTGAGACGATAGGTGACATGAGTGACGGCGAACTGTCCTTGCAACTCATGCTTGAAGATACTGCTTCGATAAGCATATTGGCACTCTTCAACCTGGAAAACACGTTTTTCTCCAGTTAAAAGAGACACGCATTCCACAGATTGAATGAAATCCTTGACCTCAGAACCATACGCGCCAATATTCTGTACAGCACTGGCTCCCACCTCACCTGGAACAAAAGAAAGGTTCTCCAATCCGTACCAGCTGTGAGAGATGCAAGTCGAAACAAGATCATCCCATACGACCCCAGCTCCCACACGAAGCAACACTTCTGAGGGATCATCTGATTCCAACTCATCGATGCCAAGGATGCGTGAATGGAGGACAAGTCCTGAAAAATCCTTTAGGAATAGAAGATTGCTGCCTCTACCAACATGCAATAGCGGTAAGTGGGCATAGGAGCGCTTATACTCGTCGAGAATCTCCAGCAAAGCATCCTCGCTAGTGTACTCAGCAAAATACGAGGCCCTGACGTCTAATCCGAATGTATTATAGGGAAGGAGAGACTTGTTTTGTTCAAATATCATGACCACCTAATTATATTTAGGTTAATTCTCGTAGGCCGTGAGACGCCACCGCCCGCCTGTCTTGTCGAAGGTGAAAAGTTCCTGCATACCGTTCGATATTCCGCATTTTTGGAGCACCATGTGACGAGGATTGGCATAGGATTGACCGTAACGGATGTTGGAAATCACTCCAGCAGGGACATCAGGGCAGAAAATGGACCACTGAAGAGCATCGATGGTGCCGTCTATATATCCAAGTTCATCGTCAGGGTCCATCATCTTGATTGAGAGAGGTTGCGCAATGCTTTCCGCCTGAAAAACGGAATCCTCAGAGAAATGAGCATAGAAAGTGAGGAAATCAGAGAGCTCATCCTCTTCAAACGAATTGTCAGCAAGGTCTGCCAGCATCCATTTCCCCTTCTCCTGAAGAAAAGTGTATGTAGTAACGTGATACAAGTCCAAATCTATGCGTTCCACATCTACCATGTCAGATTGACTGTTCTTTTCCTCTTCTATTTGAGCCACATCGCCATACAGGACGGTGTAATATTCCCCATTGAGAAACGAGAAAGCTTCGCGTAGATCAGTACGTCGCAGAGCCACCTCATTGCCCTCATCATCATAGACATAAATATCATTCGACACACGCTCACGCTGGAGCTGACGGCTACGAATGAAGGAAAACATGAAATCATCGAAGTTGACATCAAGGTGCTCGATGGAACCTACCTCGTCAAGAGCATCCTTTTCCGTCTCAACCAAGTCGAGGGTATCCTCAACAAAAAAAAGGCTGTCGCTGGATTCCGCAGTCTCCTGAGAAGCAGAACGACCTCTACAGGAGAGAAGCAAGCCAAAAACCAACAACAGGGAACAGATTTCCCAAATCTTGCTGAACATACCAACTACGACTTACAAAAAATCATGCAAAAGTACGCTTTTAATTCCATATACACTCATTTTTTCACAAGAAATTGCTACCTTTGCAGTGAAATTTCAAACAAGAGCAAAAACTACATCGAAATGATCATAGAAAAAATTCAGGAATTGATGGGCGAGATCGCCAATCTGCAAGCAAAAACCGCTGAGGAAGCCGAAGCTCTGCGCATTAAATATTTGAGCAAGAAGGGCGAAATCACTGCCTTGATGAACGATTTCCGCAACGTGCCGGCTGAGCAGAAAAAAGAGGTGGGCATGAAGATTAACCAACTGAAGAACATGGCTCAAGAGAAGATCAACGCCCTGAAAGAGGCTGTCCAGACAGAAAAGACCGCTGGCTCAACCGTCGATCTGACTCGCACGCCCTACCCCATTCCCTTGGGAACACGCCATCCCCTCACTATCGTCAAGAACGAGATTATCGACATCTTTGGCCGCTTAGGTTTCACCCTAGCAGAAGGCCCTGAGGTAGAAGACGATTGGCACGTGTACAGCAGCCTGAATTTTGCCGATGACCATCCAGCACGCGACATGCAGGACACCTTCTTCGTAGAGTCTCATCCTGACATCATCCTGCGCAGCCACACCAGCAGCGTGCAAGCCCGCGTAATGGAGTCCACACAGCCTCCCATCCGTGTCATCTGCCCAGGACGCGTATATCGCAACGAAGCCATCTCCGCCCGCGCACATTGCTTCTTCCATCAGGTGGAAGGCCTCTACATTGACAAGGATGTCAGCTTCACCGACCTGAAACAAGTCCTGCTGCTCTTCGCCCAGGAAATGTTTGGGCCAGACACGAAAATCCGCCTTCGCCCCAGCTTCTTCCCCTTCACAGAGCCAAGCGCAGAAATGGACATCTCCTGCAACATCTGTGGCGGCGAAGGCTGTTCCTTCTGCAAGCACACGGGTTGGGTCGAGATCCTGGGATGCGGTATGGTTGACCCAGCCGTACTGGAAGCCAACGGAATAGACAGCAATACCTACAAGGGCTATGCCTTTGGTATGGGCATCGAGCGCATCACCAACCTGAAATACCAGGTAAAAGACCTGCGCATGTTCAGCGAAAACGATGTCCGCTTCCTTCGGGAGTTCGAAGCAGCCAACTAAGTAAAAGCTACATTTCGACGTGTTGACTTTAGGATTTCAACGTGTTGAGTTGCCTCTTTCAACACGGTGAGTTTTTTATATCAACACGTTAACTTTCACCATTCAACACGTCGCACCATTGCGATAAACAGGTAAAAAACTGTAATACTGTAAGTGTAAGACGAGACCGCCATACAGATGAGAATCATTTTTGCAGGATTGATGATTGGGCAGGATTATTCCAATCTACAGCACTTTGGTGAAAACGATGGCATCGTGATTCCTGATCCAAAGGGGAAGAAGGCCTGAACGCAGATAACCTGAATTCTGGAAAAGGGAAATGGCTGAAGTGTTCTCGACTGAGACATAGGCATAGAGAAGCTTCATCTGGAGCTGGAGGCGGGCATAATCGGAGAGGAGGCAGAGGGCTTCCTGGGCATAACCTTTCCCTTGTGCATCAGCCACGAGGACGATACCTACCTCGGCACGATTCTGAAGAGCATCGTAGTTCTGAAGATCCACAAAGCCCACAGCGATGCCTTCTTTCGTCTCAATGGCAAGACGTAGTTGTTTGTCCTGATGAATGTCGTTGCTGGTCTCCAGGATGAACTGACGAAGTGTGTAGCGCGAATAGGGAACCGTGCTACCGCCACACGTCCAGAGATGGGTGTCGTTCTCGATCAGGTACATCAAATCCAGGTCCTCAGGCTCTACAGCACGAAGCTGGATACGGGAAGATTGCAGAAAAGCAGCCATAGGGATCAAATCGTTTTCACTTCGTCGAAACGAATGATGACTCCAGCCTCCAGGGAAACTGTCTCGATGGAACGGCGGGGCTCACTGGTCTGACGGCAAAGGCTGTCGAGCATCTCGTAAACGGAAGTGTTGTCGAAATCGAATTGCATATACTCAATCTCAGGATAACTTGAAGTGCAATGCAAGGCATCACGAAGGCGGTTTATCATGCGAATCCAAACATCCATGAGTGCACGCACATAGACAGCCATGCGTATCAGTAACCCTAAGACACGATAACGGGAGCTGAAGTGCTTGTTGAAGAAAATAAGCATGGCATTATAGAAGACATGCACATAGCGGAAACTGCTTTTTACCGTGCTCTCGCCTTTATAATGCAATATGAGGAGAGGCAGGTAATAATTCTTCCATCCACCCTGCAGGAGTCGATAGCTGAGGTCGATGTCCTCGCCATACATGAAAAAGTCCTCGTCGAGCAAGCCTACCTGATCCAATGCCTTGCGACGAATCATGTTGAATGCTCCAGAAATGACTTCAATGGGGTTGGCTTCCTCAGGATCCAGATAGCGCATGTAATAACGTCCGAATCGACGGCTGAAGGGAAAGAGAGAACCAAGACCTGACATTTTGCAAAAACTGACGAAAGGTGTGGGAATGCCTCGTCGGCTCTCAGGAGCGAAGGATCCATCATGATGAAGCATGCGGACTCCCGTTGCGCCTACCTCAGGATGACTGTCGAGGAATTCTACGCAACCACGCAGAGTATTCTCAGCCACGATAGTATCAGGATTGAGCAACAAAACATAATCAGAATCACTCTGACGGATTGCCTGATTGTTGGCTCGTGAGAAACCCACATTCTCCGTATTGGCTATAAAATGAACCTCATGAAAGCGGGATGAGAGATAAGCTATACTGTCGTCAGTAGATGCGTTGTCCACCACCCACGTCTCCACATCAAGTCCAATAGATGCCCGCTGAACGGACCTCAAGCATTGCTCGAGATAATATCGAACGTTGTAATTGACTATGATGATGCTCAGTTTGCTCATATCTCAATATATTCAAGCATTACTTCAATCCTTACTTGGTAAAATACAGAACATCAGCATAGCTACAGCACCTATTACAGCACATGCCAACGTGGTAGCACTATTGGTCAGATAATAGACAAGGATGCCATAATTGATGACACCTCCAAAGAGTGCCAAGCAAAGGGTTGGCCGTTTCCTGACTTTCAAGCCAAGAGGAATGGATACCAAGGTTTGGATGACACCAGCCGTATCAAGAGCGTATTTCAGGGTCTCGTCCTCAACAAAAATGAACTTGGGGAGAACGCTTATGTTGAAAAGCAATATCTCCAACAAAGCTACGACAATGATGAAAACAGCTACGATTAAAACTTGAGATTTCTTCATTTATTCTCTATACCTTAATTTATTTAAAAGAACATTTCTAACCAAACAACGTGCGCCCCATCAAAGCTCGACCAAGAGTCACCTCATCTGTGTACTGAAGCTCATCATTCTGTGCCACACCTCTTGCAATTACCGTCACACGGACTCCCGTATCGCGTATCTTGCGGTAAATATAGAAGTTGGTCGTGTCGCCTTCCATTGTGGGACTCAAAGCCAGAATCACTTCATTGATGCCTCCAGCCTCCACACGTTCCACCAGACTTTGTATCTCCAGATCCGCAGGGCCGATTCCATCCATGGGGCTGATAATGCCGCCAAGCACATGATAAAGCCCTTTATATTGCTGAGTATTCTCGATGGCCATCACGTCCTGAACATTCTCCACAACACAAATCATTGATTTGTCTCGATTCGGATTGCTGCATATACTGCAATGCTCACTATCACAGATATTGTGGCAAACCTGACAATACCGTACCCCATGGCGAAGCTCTGAGATGCTCTGTGCCAATGTGTCCACCTCGACCACATCCTGACGCAACATGTGCAAAACCAGCCGAAGGGCTGTCTTACTTCCAATCCCAGGCAAACGACTCATTTCGTTGACCGCTTTCTGCAAAAGGAGAGAAGGATATTGCTGGTTATTCATCATTGCTATTCTGGTAGAACATTCATCGCTTAATCCTACTTAGAGAACTCCTTTGCTGCTGGGTAACTGGAAATGGGAGATATCTCGACGTACAGCCATGCGCAGGCTACGGGCGAACGCCTTGAAGATTCCTTCTATCTTGTGGTGCTCATTCTGCCCCTCAGCTTTGACGTTGAGATTCATGCGTGCACTATCGGAGAGACTCTTGAAGAAATGCAGGAACATCTCAGTAGGCATCTCCCCTACCCGCTCGCGATGAAATTCTGCATCCCAAGCCAACCAAGGACGACCACCAAAATCCAATGCCACTTGACAAAGGCAATCATCCATGGGGAGGCAATAGCCATAACGCTCAACGCCTCGCTTGTCCCCCAATGCCTTCAAGAG
>CAMKMK010000127.1 GCA_946413885.1 uncultured Prevotellaceae bacterium | reverse complement strand
GCCTATCGCCTCTTCCCTGGCAACTTTGTCGCCCTCGACGAGTTGAATGGCTCGCAAGACTATGCTGACAAGTACACGCCAGAGGAGAAAACCGCCTTTGACCAGTACGTCGAGGAACAACTGAAAAAAGTCAAGCTGGAGAATCCTGATTGGGATTACCTGCGTGAACGAATCCTGACGATGTATGCCAATCCTGTCAAGAACAAATTCAAGGCATTGGCAAGTGACGAGAGACCTGATTGCAAACAAGAAAGCCCAGCAGAAGACGTATGAAATGGTTCAATTTCTTTTCCACGTGCATCACCCTCTTTCTCTTTAGCGCTCTGACGGGATGCTCCTCTGACGATGACGACACTTATCCCAGCATCATTACAGAGTTCGCCAACATGATATCCAACGAATCAGGCGTCATGAAGTCCTTCACTACAGATGACAATCAGACCTACCAGATTTCCAACCTGCTCGAGGGATACCACCGCAATGCACTTTATCGTGTGGTGTGCGGCTTTGTGCCAGAAGGGAAGCAAGCCAGGGTTTACCAGTTGCATGGCGCACATTTCCTGCGCGACAGCCTCGCTTGTGCGCAACGTGATCCAACGGAAGTTGTCAGCGCATGGCGTCGTGGCCATTTCATCAACCTCCACCTCAATCCCCTCACCCAAGGCGGTACTCAATATTGGGGTTTCATTACTGACAGCATTCTTCCTCAGCATACCTATCTGAGCCTCCATCATCGCCAAGGAGACGATCCCCTTTCATACACCCAAACCGTCTATGCCAGCATTCCTTTAGACAGTATCCCAGAATACGATGCAGCCGATACCATCACGCTTGTCATCCAGACGTTCAAAGGACCCAAAAGATATGATTTCACACCCTAACGTTTCTTTCTATGGGCAGGAATAGATTCATTTTACACGTAAAACAGGAACTGACTTAGATGGAGAGTTTAGCAGTACTGATATCTGGCGGAGTAGACAGTGCGGTGGTTGTCCACCTGCTGTGCGAGCAAGGCTACAAGCCTGACCTTCATTATATAAAAATAGGTATGGAGGGTGAGGACAGCAGCTGCAGTGCCGAAGAAGACATCGAACTCTCCCAAGCCACCGCCCGTAAGTATGGACTCCGTCTCGAAGTGACTGACTTGCAACAAGAATACTGGGATCAGGTAGTGGGTTATACCATCGAACGCGTCAAGCAAGGCCTTACTCCCAATCCTGATGTCATGTGCAATCGCCTCATCAAGTTTGGTGCCTTCGAACAGAAGATAGGATACCAGTACGACAAGATAGCGACTGGTCACTATGCGACTCGTGTGGAAGAAGATGGCAAGGTATGGCTGGGTACAGCCAAGGACCCCATCAAGGACCAGACCGATTTCCTTGCCCAGCTCAATTACGACCAGCTCCAGCATACCCTCTTCCCCATCGGTCATCTCATGAAGGAAGAAGTGCGTCAGATTGCCCTCGATGCCAAATTGCCCAGCGCACGCCGTAAAGACAGCCAAGGCATCTGCTTCTTAGGCAAAATCAACTACAACGATTTCCTTCGCAAATTCATGGGTGAGCGTGAAGGGAAGGTCATCGATATCGAGACAGGCAAGGTCGTTGGCCATCATCAGGGATTCTGGTTCCATACCATTGGCCAGCGAAAAGGTCTCGGCTTGGGAGGTGGACCCTGGTTCGTGGTGAAAAAAAATGTCAAGAAGAACATCATCTTCGTGGCTCACGGATGGGACACGCAACTCCAATACGGTCATGATTTCCGCTTGGCCGACATGCACTTCATTACACAGAATCCTTGGCACGAGGCACCTTTTGAGGTACCTATCCAGTTCAAGATACGTCACGTGGATCACTTCCTGCCTGGTGTGATTTCCCTCGACGAAAAAGGTTACCACATCCACAGCGACTTGCCCATTCAAGGCATTGCTCCTGGCCAGTTTGGTTGCATCTACGATGATCAGGCTCGTATTTGTTACGGTAGCGGCGAGATTGCCATCTATAAAGATTACTGAGCCTGTCCCTTTACCCTTAACTGAAATAAAATGCCACAAAAGACTCGAATAAAGACACTCTCACAGTTGTTCCTTTTCAGCTTCCTACTCTTTGTGTCTCAGGATATTGTGGCACAGGAAGTGATACGAGGAAAGGCATCCTACTACAGCGACAGGCTACATGGGAATCGCATGAGTAATGGACAGAGGTATCATCGCGACAGCCTTACGTGTGCGCATCGCAAATTTCCTTTTGGCACCAAACTTCGAGTCAAAAACCTTTCCAACGGCAAGGAAGTCATTGTCACCGTTACTGATCGTGGACCTTATTCCAAACGTTACATCCTCGATCTCAGTCGAGCTGCCGCATCCCAGCTTGGCATCCTTCGTGCAGGCTTCTGCTCGTGCGAGATTACACCCAACCAAGGAAATAAGAACCTTTCGCCCATCAAGCCTGAGGATGAAGAGGAAGATATTCCCTTGTTAAACCTCAGCCACACCACGTCCGCCACCTATCCTCATCCTGTTTGGCAACGCGACACCATCACTAATTCTCGTGCCACTGTTCTTCCAATCCAAAGGTAGAATTGTGTTTTTGATGTCATAAATGCTGCCACAAAAACATCAATGGAATCACTTCATTTAAATAGTTTTACCAGTTTTTTGTTTTGTTGTCGCATTTTTTGCAAAAATTGATGGAAAATTAATTAATTTTCCGTACCTTTGCACGGCTAAATATGGGTTCATCGTCCATTTCGCCCCTTTGGGGTAAAGATTTTGATTCCATAAACCAAAAACTGAACAAAAATAACATTAAATACAAATGAGATCAAATTTATTAACGAGATTTGCAGGTGCTATAGTGATGGCACTTGCGTTAGCTGCATGCAGCACCCCTAAGGACGTTGCTTATTTTCAGGATAGAGAAGACGGATCCTCTATCCAGGTACTTAATCAACAAGTCATCAAAGTTCAGCCATCCGACAAATTGTCTATCATTGTCAATAGCAAGAACCCAGAATTAGCCAACATGTTCAACCTGCCAGTTTACACCAACCGTATTGGAGCTACAGAGAGAACTAGCAACCTGACTACCAGTCAACAAATTTCCTGCTATACAGTAGACAATGAAGGGAATATTGACTTCCCCCAATTAGGTGCAATCCATGTCGCAGGCATGCAACGAGAGGAAATTGCAAAACTTATCAAAGGAAAATTGATTGAGAACCAATTGGTCAATGATCCCGTTGTTACGGTCGAGTTTGCCAATCTTTATGTGTCCGTTTTGGGTGAAGTGGCTCACCCTGGTCGTTTTACGATAGATCAAGATAAAATATCCATCTTGGATGCCATCAGTATGGCAGGTGACCTCACCATCAATGGTAAGCGCCAGAACGTTACCGTCTTTCGCGAGAACAATGGAAAGAAAGACATCTATACCCTCGATCTCACTTCAGCTTATAACCTCTATTCTTCTCCTGTCTATTATCTCCAGCAGAAGGATATCGTATATGTAGAACCTAACGATCATAGAATTCGACAGTCTACCGTCAATGGCAATAATGTCCGCAGTACTTCCTTCTGGATTTCTGTAACCTCATTGCTCACATCCATCGCAGTACTTGTTGTAAACCTCACGAAATAAGGTGATTCAAAAACACTTTTAACAGACAAATAAAAAAACACAGAAAAATGGCAATCGATAGAAATAATGTAGAAAACATTGAAAGCACCTTAGACATCCGAGGTCTTTTCATGCAATGCTTAGCCCGTTGGAGATGGTTTATCCTTTCACTTGCAATATGTTTAGGAGGTGCTATCTATTATATTCTTACGACCCCTCCACTATATACCCGTTCAGAGACAATTCTCATTAAGGAGGAAGGTGCTGGCCGTAGTCGTTCTTTATCATCTCAACTCAATACAGCTGTTGATTTGGGTATGTTCAACAACTACACTAACGTCTATAACGAGTTGGAATTCATGAAATCTCCCGCTCTTATTCTTGAGGTAATCAAACGACTTAATCTTGAAATGAATTACACTGAGGATGGTACCTTCCATATTAACACCCTCTATGGAAATAATCTTCCCATCAAAGTCACTATACCAGATTTCCCCGACAACAAGAGATGTTCATTTACCCTTCATATCAGCAAGGGAAAAGATCTTACCCTCTCTAAGTTTGTTGTAAGTGGTGAAGAAGAAATTGATGAGGATGTTAAGGTTAAAGGCCAATTGGGTGCCACCATCTCCACTCCTATTGGAAAAGTTTGTGTTGAAACCTCTCCATATTTCAAAAAGGAGGACAATGAGGATCGTACCATTTACATCACTCGTAACAGCATGTTGGGAAGCATAGGCACTTGTCTTGGCAGATTGGGAGCTGACCTCCTTAGTGAAGAAACCACTATCATTCAACTTGCATATCAGGATGTTTCTATCCAACGTGCAGAAGAAGTACTCAACACCCTAGTCTCTGTCTACAATGAAAATTGGGTGAAAGACAAGAATCAGATTGCAGTCAGCACCTCTAAGTTCATCAACGACCGTCTGAAGGTTATTGAAGAAGAATTAGGCAATGTGGATACTGACATTTCCTCATATAAGAGCGAGAACCAGATTCCTGACTTACAGTCCGCTGCAGATATGTACATGAACCAAGCCCAACAGGCCAATACGCAGGTAATGGGTCTCAACAACCAGTTGTATATGGCTCGCTACATACATGACTTTGTCTCCAATGCAGCCAATAGCAATCAGTTGCTCCCTGCCAACACAGGTATCTCGAATGCTCAGATTGGTCAGCAAATCACCGCCTACAATACCCAGTTACTCCAACGCAACAGCTTGGTAGCCAACAGTAGTACCAACAACCCTCTCGTTCAGGACATGGATGCCAATCTAGCTTCCATGCGTGGTGCTATCCTCACATCCATTGACAACGAGATTAATTCGCTTAATACTCAGATTCGCAGCCTTCAGGCCAGCGAGCAACGGAGTACTGCCAAAATCACTTCCAATCCTCAGCAAGCTAAGTATCTGCTCTCTGTTGAGCGACAACAGAAGGTCAAGGAGTCCCTTTACCTATTTCTACTCCAGAAGCGTGAAGAAAACGAATTATCCCAGGCCTTTACTGCCTACAATACCCGCATCGTTACTCCTCCCATTGGCAGTATGAATCCCACTTCACCAGGACGCCGCAAGATTCTAATGGTAGCCTTTTTGCTAGGCATGGCTATACCCGTCGCCATTATTTACTTACGCGAAATATTCAACAATCGCATTCGTGGCCGTAAGGATTTGGAGGGACTCAGTCTTCCTTTCCTTGGCGAAATCCCATTCTATGGAAAAGGTCGACGCAGGTGGTGGCAATTCTGGAAGAGCAAAACGGTGCCAAAAAGTCGATCCGTTGTGGTTAAGTCAGGCAAGCGTGATGTCATTAACGAAGCATTTCGCGTTCTCCGTACCAATCTGGAATTCATGGCAAACAAAGTCGGACAGGGCAATGTTATCCTCTTCACTTCATTCAATCCTGGTAGCGGTAAGTCCTTCATCAGCGTAAACACTGCTCTTAGTTTAGCCATTAAGGACAAAAAAGTCATCATAATCGATGGTGACATGCGCCATGGCTCTACCTCAGCTCTCATCGATTCTCCTGAGATTGGCTTAAGCAATTACCTCAGTGGCGCAATCGACGATGTTCAGAGCATTATTGTCCACCCCCAAGAATATCCCAATCTGTCTGTGGTACCCATCGGAACCATCCCTCCCAATCCTACCGAGTTGCTCTTCAGTGATCGTCTCGAGCAGATACTCAACCTGTTCCGCACTCAGTATGATTTTGTTTTCATCGACTGTCCTCCTATCGAAGTGGTAGCTGATACTCAAATTATTGAGAAGTTTGCCGACCGCACCATCTTCATCGTACGTGCTGGTTTGTTCGAGCGTAGTATGCTCCCCGTTTTAGAGAACCTATACAAGGAGAAGAAGTACAAGAACATGTCATACATCCTCAATGGAACTTACAGTGCAAATAGCCGTTACGGATATGGATACGGTTACGGGTATGGATATGGTTACGGGTATGGATACCAGTACGGAGGCAAAAGCAAGAAGTCAAAGAAGAAATAATTCGACGTTAACGATAACGTCAAAATATGGGTTTATTCAAAAAAAACTATCGTAAAAGTGGAATCTTCCAAGGATTCACGGAGTGGCATTGCCATGTTCTTCCTGGAGTGGATGATGGAGTGGAGACTATGGAAGAATCTCTCCAGATTCTCTCGTGCTACGAAGAGCTTGGCGTTCAGGAGGTATGGCTCACACCCCACATCATGGAGGATGTCCCCAATACCCCTGATAAGCTACACCAGCGTTTTGATCAGCTCTGCCAGTCCTATCAAGGTCCCATCACCCTCCATCTGGCAGCCGAGAACATGGTCGACAACCTCTTCCTCGAGCGATTAGCAACCAATGATCTCCTTCCCTTGGGAAACAAAGGTGACCATCTTTTGGTAGAAACCTCTTACTTCAATCCCCCCTATCGTTTCCGCGACATCCTCGAGGACATCAAGTCACGCGGCTACACCCCCATTCTCGCTCATCCAGAGCGTTATATGTACATGGACGATGCCTACTATCTTGATCTTAAAAAACGTGGTATTCTATTCCAGCTCAA
>CAMKMK010000126.1 GCA_946413885.1 uncultured Prevotellaceae bacterium | reverse complement strand
GCTTCCACACCATATTTGTCGCGCATATAGGCAAGCGTGTGGGCATCGATAAACCATGAGCCAATACTGTGGGGCAGCTGTCCGAACAACTCTTTGAATTTCCTCATGTAAACGTCCACCAACAGGCAACGTTCCTCCTGTGTATATCCCACAGCGAATCCCTTGTCAGCATGCCAATCCCATGGGTAGCGTCCTCGCCACTTCAATCCTGCTTCCTCAACGTGTGGCTGTGTGATTTCCCACCATCCGCCTACCTCGCATCCATGTGCCATTTCTTCTTTCATCATGGCATGATAGCGGGTATCGATGAGGGCGTCGTACTGAAGTAGCCATGTGCCCTTGAACCCATATTCGTGAATGGCATCAGCCTCAGCCTTTACGGTCTCGAAGAGTACTTGCGGCGTGATGGCAGCATCGCGTGGTTCAATGTCGCGAACGAAGTTGATGAAGTTCATGATGCGTGGCACCTCTTTCGTGTATGCTTGGGGAGCCTGAAGCATCAACAGCATCATTAGGATGATGACTTTTCTGGAATTTTTCATGTTGTTTATCTTTTATTGCATTTATGTTCGAAAGTATGTGATCTGAAGCCCTTTTTATTCCTCATCCAGCATCAGGGCAAGGGTGCATAGACACCAAACTCAGCTATGGCAGGCGAGCCATCATGCTTGGTGGAAGTAATGCGCACACGACTGCCACTTACCGCAGTAAAATGGTGTTGATGAACACGTGTGGTTCCAACGGCTGGGCCCTCGTAGAGCGTTTGCCATTTCCCTTTGCTGAAATATTCAATCCTATATGCCTGCATGGGTCCCACTTTGGGTTCTGTGATGACAATCTGGTTGAAGGCTTGCTCGCCATCGAGTGTCACCTCCCAGAAAGGTTCTGCCACACTGGGTTGCGGAAACCAGGCTGATGAGAAATTGTCGTCATTGGCAAAGTCCATGATGTTCGTGTCCCATCCCCACGATGATTCTGACGGCCTGTTGAGAGCAAGGTTGCGGCCCACGATAGGGGCATCACACTCTGGCAAGGGATATGTCTCGCCCTTTTTCCACAATCGTCCAATCTCTTTCAAGGCATCCAAGGCATTGTCATCGATGAGTCCATCACGATTGGGAGCGGCATTGAGGACAAAGCTGCAATGCGCCTTGTTGTAGGGGATAAGATTGTCCTCAACAATCTCACGCACATCACGCAGCTTATCCGTAGGCATCGATTCCTTCCAGAACCATGTACGCTGCAAAGGCAGACATGCCATCGCTGGCAAACGGTTGCTCTCAGCATCGATCTTCTGACCAGCTCCTTGCTCATAGAACTTGATGTCGCTGTAGAACAATGCCTCACGTGGATACTTGTGGGAGTTCATGTCGATGACAAGGCAATTGGGCTGTATGCTTTTAATGAGGGTGTAGATCTCAGGGAAGGACACATCCTCGTAACTGATTCTCCCCCAAGGTGCCTCCCACCCATCGAACATGATGGCTGTTACCTCTCCATAGTTTGTCAGCAGTTCACGCAACTGTTCCTTGGTCATCTCGACAAGCTCAGGAGTGATGTGGTGACGTCTCAGCTTATGATGAGTGTCGAGAATCGAGAAATGGAACATCACTTTCAAACCAGCCTTGTGGAAAGCATCGCAGTATTCGCGCACCACGTCGCGCCGTTGAGGGCTACTCATCACGCTGTAATCCGTGGTTTTCGTGTTCCACAGGCAAAAGCCGTTGTGATGCTTCACAGACAAGCAGCCATACGTCATGTGTGCAGATTGGGCGGCCTTTGCCCACTGCTTGCAATCGAGCTTGGGCGCATTGAAGGCGGAAGGTGGCATCTCAGGATCTGACCAGTCCTCAATGGTGTAGGTAGGCAAAGCAAAATGGGTAAACAATCCAAACTGCAGGTCTTCGAAATCCTGTTGCAGCTGGTGCAGATTGTTGAAGGAAAAAGGTTGTTGCTGTCCATACACAGGTGACAAAAGACTGAAGGCGAGCAACAGAATACAAGATGTTTTACAGTTCATACTTTCTTTAAAAAGGATCACATTATCATTCAACCACCTAATCAAATCTCTACATTCCACCACGTGCTCGAAGCAATCTGACCATCAGCTCTGCCGCGTGGCGAGCTGCACCAGGAGCGCCTAAACGTTGAGCCATATACTCATAGCCATCCAACTGAGATTGACGGGCAGAGCCGCCAGGTAGGATGCTGGAGAGATGGTGCCGCACGTTCTCGACGGTCATTTTTTCAGCCAACAACTCAGGAACAACCTCTCTCTCCGCTATCAGGTTCACAAGAGATATGTAAGGTATTTTTAATATCATTTTCTTTCCAAAAGAAGCCAAACGGCCTGCCTTCATATAATAGCAAACCACCTGAGGCACACGAAAGAGGGCCGTCTCGAGCGTTGCCGTGCCACTCGTGACAAGAGCAGCTGTGCTATGTTGCAGGATTCGATAGGTCTGGTCGCGCAACACCTTGACTGCCGTCTGCCCCATCAACTGCTGATAAAATCCGTCATCGATGCCAGGGGCTGCCGCCAAGACCAATTGGTACTCCTTTTCATAAGGTGCAGCCGCCTGAATCATCCGCGTCAAATTACCCTGAATCTCCTGCTTTCTGCTTCCTGCCAAAAGAGCGATCACAGGACGAGAATCCAAACCGTTTTCAGTACAGAATGTTGAATCATCAGCAGGATGACTTCCCAAATAAGCATCCACTTCATCCACTGTGGGATTCCCTACGTAATGAATGGGATAATGATGTTTCTTCTCATAGAAATCCACCTCAAAAGGCAGAATGCTGAAGAGCTCATCCACATCACGTCGAATGTCACGAATACGGTATTCCTTCCATGCCCAGATTTTGGGAGAGATGTAATAATATATTGGTATCTCGCTATGTGATTTTATGTAACGCGCCACCTGAAGATTAAAGCCTGGATAATCCACCAGAATCAACACGTCAGGTTTCCATGTCAAAATGTCTTGCCTGCAACGTTTCATTCCTCGAAGGATCGTGCGCAAATGCATCAGCACAGGAAGAAATCCCATATAAGCCAAATCGCGATAATGCTGAACCAGCGTGCCACCCACCTTCTGCATCTGCTCACCTCCATAGAAACGGAACTCTGCATCAGGATCCTGTTGGGACAAGGCAATCATCAGATGACTGGCATGCAAATCCCCACTCGCCTCTCCTGCTATCAGATAATACCTCATCGCTTTCGAGTATTGAGAGATTCCAAATCGTCAAGGGCTGCATAGTCCGTCATGTCCAACTGCAAAGGACAGATAGCTGCCATCCCATGATCCAAAGCCCAGTAATCCGTGTCAGAAGCATCAGGCTCCAGATTATGAAACTCGCCCGCCAAGCGGAACTCTCCAGGCTTCTCAGCAGGCACCCATTCCGTAACCCATCTACCCCTTGCCACTCGACAAACACTCGTTCCCAAGAGTTTAGGAACCTGAGGAAAGTTGACATTGAGGCAAGTATCTAAAGGAAGACCCTTTTCCAACACGTGACGAGCCACCTGAAGGATAACGTCCTTATAGGGAGAGAAATCGCACTCATGGTCAAGGGTTCGAAGACTATACCCAATGGCTGGGAGGCCCTTCATGCAAGCCTCCAAAACAGCACCAACAGTACCACTATAATGCAAACTGATGGAGGCATTATCGCCATGATTGATGCCGCTGACCACCAAATCAGGACGATGAGGAACAACCTGTTCAGAAGCCAACTTCACGCAATCCACAGGACTTCCTGAACAGGAATACACAAGCACTCCTGGGCGCTCCTCAACAAGAGCCAGACGAACAGGCTGGAAGGGCGTAATACAACACGATGCCCCAGAACGGGCTGAATCAGGAGCCACCACAATCACATCCCCCAACGTACTCATCAATTCCGTCAGGACTCGAATGCCTTGAGCCTGATATCCATCGTCATTGGAAATCAAAATTAGAGGTTTTCCTGCCATGAAAGAATACATTATGTGACCACAAAAGTAATAAAAAACCTTTAATTCTGGGATATTTCAACGAAAATTATTAATTTCGCCACCTAAATTAAAAGGAAGAGTTATCAACAAGGCATGCAAGTTATCAACACTTTCAGCACTCTTCGAGGCTTAAAGGCTGCACTTGAGCAAGAAATTGCTTACCTTTGCAAATGACAATTGTAAAAGAATTACCAAAATGGGAAAAATCATAGCAACTGCTAACCAGAAAGGCGGTGTAGGGAAAACCACCACCGTAATGAATCTGGCAGCCTCACTGGCCACTCTGGAGAAGAAAGTCCTGCTGATCGATGCTGATCCACAGGCTAACGCTTCATCAGGCCTTGGTGTGAACATCAACGAAGTGGAATGCTCGCTTTATAACCTTCTGCTGGATCATCTGGACGCTCACGAAGCAATCTACACCACAGACATCGAGGGGCTGGACATCATACCTTCTCACATCGACTTGGTGGGAGCTGAGATAGAGATGCTGAACGTACGCAATAGAGAACGAGTGATGAAAAAGATGCTGGAGAGTGTACGTGACGAATACGACTTTATCCTCATCGATTGCAGTCCAAGTCTGGGTCTGATTACTGTGAATGCCCTGACGGCTGCTGACAGTGTCATCATCCCTGTACAATGTGAATACTTTGCCTTGGAGGGCATCAGCAAACTGCTTAATACCATCAAGATCGTGAAGGCCAGCTTGAACCCTCAATTCGAGATAGAAGGCTTCCTTTTGACCATGTACGACAGTCGTTTGCGTCTGGCAAACCAGATCTATGACGAAATAAAACGTCACTTCCGTGAACTGGTCTTTGAAACGGTGATACCACGCAACGTGAAGCTGAGTGAAGCTCCCAGCCACGGAATGCCTGCCATCCTTTATGATGCAGACGCCATTGGAGCAAAGAGTCATTTGGCATTAGCCAAAGAAATCATTGAAAAGAACAGCAAATAAACAATTACCCACAAAGAGATATGGCGATAAAGAAAAAATACCAAGCATTGGGTCGTGGATTGGATGCTCTGATCAGCACAGAAGAAGTCAAGACAGGAGGTTCCTCAAGCATCAGCGAAGTGAGGATGGAACTCATCAGTCCCAATCCCAATCAGCCACGCAGGGAATTTGATGATGACAGCCTGCAGGAACTGGCCAACAGCATCCGCCAAATTGGTATCATACAACCCATCACTCTGCGTGATACAGGCGATGGCACATACACCATCATCGCTGGAGAACGCCGATGGAAAGCGAGTCAAAGGGCTGGATTAGAGAAGATTCCTGCCTACATCCGCACAGTGGATGACGAGAACATGATGGAGATGGCATTGGTGGAGAACATCCAACGTGAAGACTTGAATGCTTTGGAAATAGCCTTAGCCTACCAACATCTGATAGAACAATACGGACTGACTCAGGAGAAACTGAGCGAACGTGTGGGAAAGAACCGCGCCACAGTGACAAATTATCTGCGTCTGCTGAAACTGCCTGCTACCATTCAGGTTGCCTTGAAGAATAAGGAGATCGACATGGGACATGCACGTGCCTTGCTCACCCTGACTGACCCAACAGCCCAACTGAAGGTCTTCTCAGAAATAAAGAAGCAGAAACTGAGCGTGCGTAAGGTGGAAGATATGGTGAAGGAACTGAGCGAAGGGGGTACCATCCGCGGAAAGGAAGGAAAACGTATCCGCCAGAAAGGCTCCACCCTGAATGCAGACTTCAGTTCCTTGCAGAAAAGCCTGTGCAAATTCTTCCAGACAAAGGTGAAACTGACATGCTCAAACAGCGGAAAGGGAAAAATAAGCATCCCATTCAGCAACGAGGAGGAACTGGCACATATTATGGAACTCTTTGACCAACTGAAAAATTGAGAATCTCAGGGCATTTATATAGGAAAAGTACAATCCTGCTTTGCGCAATGGTGTGGCAAAGTGGGATTTGTCTGCTTCATGCCCAAACGGATGACAGCATTCCTATCATAATACCCTCAGAACTATCGGATGACACACTCGTCATCAACACAGAAGATCTCAGAGCCGTAACAGACAGTCTGCTGCAGAAAGAGTTTTTCCGTGGTCCTCAAAAATTCCAGCCTGACCCCATTCGCGCCATGTGGTTAGCATTGGCTTTCCCAGGAGGAGGCCAGATATATAATCGCAAATACTGGAAACTGCCCATCTTCTATGGAGGTTTTCTGGGATGTGCCTACGCCCTTACATGGAACGGGCAGATGCTTCGTGACTATTCGCAGGCATATCTCGACATCATGGACAACGATCCAAACACAAAAAGCTACGAAGAAATGCTTCCTTTGGGATACAACATCTCAGGTAAGGAGGAACGCTTCAAGACAATCTTCAAGAACAAGAAAAACTATTTCCGCAAGTATCGTGACCTGAGTATCTTCGCTTTTGCTGGCGTGTATCTGATTTCAGTTATCGATGCTTACGTGGATGCACAATTGTCCTCCTTCGATATCAGCAAGGACCTGAGTTTGAGGTTGGAACCTACAATTTTCGAAACTGAACGAACAAGTTGCCGCAATTATAAAGTGGCTACTGGTCTGGCATGCAGACTAAACTTTTAAAGCAAAACATACAGGATTATGAAATATACAAAGATACTACTATCTGCGAGCATGGCATTGCTTTGTTCCCTTTCCCTCAATGC
>CAMKMK010000125.1 GCA_946413885.1 uncultured Prevotellaceae bacterium | reverse complement strand
GAAAAAGCGTCACACGATGCTTTGTCGATTGGCTGATGAAACCTCGGAAATTTCACATGCTTGCCAAAGACATTGCGGAGTATGATGCCACGGGTATGCTGAATATGTGTATCCCGTTGTGTGCGTGAGGGCTAACCATGCCTTCAACGCACACTTGCGGGTGTATCAGCTATACATTGCGTGGGTATCACTCTGTCCGTCAGCAAGCAAGGTCTCCGAGGACCTCATCAGCAGACGAGCAAAGATGGATACCCACGTTTTTTTGTTGTGTAGTTAACCAAACACAAAGAATAAGGAATTGAGCCTGAACTTGGGTGTCATAGGGGCAAAATAAATAATGATTACGCTATGAATGTAAAAACTCAAAAAAGTCCATGGTATTGGCCTAAAGGAAAGGTCGTTTTACTTTTATTGTTGGCTCTTCTTCCAACGCTTGCTGGTGCGTATGATGCGGAAATCGATGAAATCTACTACAATCTGAATTCGGATACAAAAGAGGCTGAGGTAACATATAAAGGCCCTGCCTCTTATTCTGGTTTCTCTTATTCTGGTAGGGTAGATATTCCAGCATCGATAACGTATGAAGGGATAGAATATTCTGTGACCAGCATCGGCTATCGAGCGTTCTATAACTGTTCTGACCTCACCTCCCTGAACATTCCCAACAGCGTGACAAGCATCGGCGAAAGGGCGGTCATTCTTTGTTCTGGTCTGATTTCTCTGACAATCCCCAACAGCGTGACAAGCATCGGTAGGGGGGCTTTCGCCTACTGCTCTGGTTTAACAAGTATCAATGTCGATTCATCCAACGCTTTCTACAATGATGGTAACGGGAGCAATTGCATTATTGAATCATCCAGCAACTCTCTCATCGCAGGATGTCAGAATACCGTGATTCCCAACAACGTGACAAGCATCGGTGATTTAGCCTTCGCTGAGTGCTCTGGGCTGACCTCCCTGACCATCCCCAACAGCGTGACAAGCATAGAATATTGTGCGTTCCAGAATTGCTTTGGCCTCACCTCCCTGACCATCCCCAACAGCGTGACGAGCATAGGTGATTGGGCGTTCTGGGGGTGTTCTGGCCTGACCTCCGTATATGTGGACATAGAAACCCCGCTGGAAATTGGCTCTGATACTTTTTCCGACCGCGCCAATGCCACACTCTATGTTCCCGCTGGCTGCAAGACGGCCTACGAGGAGGCAGATTACTGGAAGGATTTCGGAGTGATAGAGGAAATGCCTAATTCTTCCGATCCTGATATCACCGAAGGCCTTGTTGCCTACTATCCCTTTAACGGCAATGCCAATGATGAGAGCGGCAACGGGTACCATGCCACGCCCTGCAACAATTTCCAGTACGAAGAAGGAATCGTTGGTGATTGCATCTCTGTTGAGGGGCAAGGATATACGACAAGCTCGGGCGGACATGTGATGTTGCCTCAATTTGACTTTGATGCTTCGTCAGGCGTTACCCTTTCATTGTGGGTGAAAGCGATGGGTCTGACTAGTTCTGACGGTGAAGCCTATATCCGCTTTGGAAGTGATGACGATAGCGGAGGGTTGGATATTTTTCAAGAATCTGAATTAAGATTCAGGTATCATGAAACAGTCATATACGTTCCCTATTTGGAAGATTATACCGGGAAGTGGATGATGTATACCCTGACTTGTGGAAATGACGGGAAATTGAAAGCCTATATCAATGGAGTGTTAGTCGGTGAGGAAGATGTGGAGTATGATGGACAAATCTCCACTTCACATGTTGCTTTAGGACGGCATTGGTGGTGGAATTACAGCACAACTTCTACACGGTTTATTGGCTCGTTTGACGAGGTCCGCATCTACAACCGTGCCCTGACAGCAGAGGAAGTGAAGCAACTTTCCGAGATTGGGCTATCCAGCACTACCGATCTTGTCACCGTCGGCAGCACAGGTTATGCGACATTCTGCTCACCCCACCCACTGGACTTCTCGGACGTGGCAGATGTCAAGGCATATATTGCCAGCGGATTTAACCCACAGACAGGCACTTTGGTGCTCACCCGTGTGACCGAAGTGCCTGCAGGCGAAGGGCTTTACCTTGAGGGCACACCAGGCGAGTACAACATCCCGCAAAAGGAGACTTCCATGTTCTATTCCAACCTGCTGAAAGGCGTGACCACTGACACCACCATTTCTCCCACAGAGGGGGATAAAACAAACTTCATCCTTGCCAACGGCATTCATGGCATTGGCTTCTACACCCTTTCTTCCGAGGGAGAACTGGCAGCCGGCAAGGCATACCTGCAGCTGCCGACGGCCAGTGTCGCTGGTGTCAAATACCTGAAGCTTTACTTTGATGAGGATGGAGAGACGGGCATAGCCGAAGTGGAGAAACCCGACACAGCCAAAGAGTTCTATAACCTGCAGGGACAGCGTGTCAGCCAGCCAAGACAGGGTCTGTATATAACGAACGGAAAAAAGGTATTAATGAAATAAAAAACAAGCGACACAATGAAAACTAACTATGAAGCGCCGCAAATGGATTGTATGATAATCATGACCTCGGACCTGATATCAGCCTCCACAACCGATCAGGATGTGTACACAGATGATCCGCAGTCTCCTGGTGATGCGCTGATAAAGAACGAAATCCTGTGACGTCTGGGAGAAAAATGATGTAAAACCAGAAGTAGTAAAAACGCAAAAGTTTTTTATTGGTGTCCGCTAAAAGTTGAAAGGGGATAAAATATGTGTCCGCATTGCCGATAAACAGGCATTGCGGATTCATTTTTCAGAAAGTAAACCCCATCCTTTCTTCATATCCTTTATTTTTAGCGGACAGCCGATGGATGCTGCGACAAAGAGCAAAACCAAATTTTGGGGCAGAGAAAAGCTCGCATTTCGTTTATTGAGTCAAAACATAATCCCATTCAAATCAAATTATTTGATTTTTTTTCGAGTGCAAGAAAATTCGATGAAGTCAAAAATACGAAAAGTCTTGCAAAAAAGGGAGAAGAACTAAAGTTCTTTCAAGAAAAATGTGTACCTTTGCATGCAATTTTTGAAAACATTATAGAAAAACATGGAATTTAACAAACTCACCGCTGCTGAAGCAGCCTCATTTATCAAGAACGGACAGACCATCGGTTTGAGTGGTTTCACACCTGCTGGTGTGCCCAAGAGTGTTCCCGCAGAAATAGCTAAACTGGCTACAGCTGAGCATGAAGCCGGTCGCCCTTACAAGATCAGCATCTTCACTGGTGCCAGTACAGGTCAGAGCTGTGACGGCGATCTCTCCAACGCCAACGCCATTGATTTCCGTGCTCCCTACACGACGAATCCTGACTTCCGCAAGAACGTCAACAGGAATACGCTGCACTACAGCGACCTGAACCTCTCCAACATGGCTACTCAGATCCGCCAAGGCTATCTGGGTCCCATCCACTGGGCCATTATCGAGGCTTGTGCCATCGAGAAGGTAGGCAACAAGGCCCACATCTACCTGACTGCTGCGGGTGGTATCAGTCCCACCGTATGCCGCCTGGCTAAGGAAGGCATCATCGTTGAGCTGAATGCTTTCCACAGCCCCAAGAGCAAGGGCATCCACGACGTGTATGAGATAGAGGACCATCCTTTCCGTACTCCTGTCATGATCACGAAAGCCAGCGACCGCATCGGCAAGCCTTACGTGGAAGTTGACGCTGACCGCATCGTAGGTGTAGTGGAGTGTGACATACCTGACGAGGCACGTGCTTTCAAGGATCCTGATTCCATCACCACCCAGATAGGTCAGAACGTGGCTGACTTCCTTCTCGACAACCTGCGCAAGGGACTCATTCCCAAGAGTTTCCTGAACCTGCAGAGCGGAGTGGGAAGCGGAGCAAACGCTGTGTTGGGTGCCCTGGGCCAGTGCCCTGAGGTTCCCAACTTCAACATCTACACGGAAGTGCTGCAGGATGCTCCCGTAGAGCTGATGCGCAAGGGCCGCGTACTGAGTGCCAGTTGCTGCTCTCTGACAGTCACCAACGACTGTCTGCGTGGCATCTACAACGATATCGACTTCTTCAAGGACAAGTTGGTATTGCGTCCCTCTGAGATCAGCAACAATCCTGAGGTGATTGCCCGCATTGGAGTCTGCTCGCTGAACACCGCCATCGAGTGTGACCTCTACGGTCATGTGAACTCAACCAAGATCTGTGGTACCAAGATGATGAACGGTATCGGCGGCAGCGCTGACTTCACCTGCAACTCTTACCTGAGCATCTTCACCTGCGGTTCTACCACCAAGGGTGGTGCCATCAGCAGCATCGTTCCCTTCGCCAGCCACATCGACCACACCAACCATTTCATCGATGCCGTAATCACGGAATATGGCGTGGCAGACCTGCGCCACAAGAGCGACATGCAGAAGGCTGAGGAACTGATCAAGGTGGCTCATCCTGACTATCGTCCCATGCTGCAGGATTACCTGAAGTATGCCGAAAAGACAGGAGGACATACCCATCACTGCCTGAGCGCTGCCTTTGCCATGCACGACACCTTCCTGCGCAAGGGCGACATGCATCTGACAGATTTTGCTGAGTATATCAAGTAACCCACGAGACATAAGAAGATGAGAAAGACTTTGATCATGGCAGCCTTGGCTGCATGCTCCTTTGCCCAAGCACAAACCAGCATTACACCAGAGGTGCTGAAATCCTTGGAGAGCACTTACACAGGCACACCCGCCGAGAAAGCCCTTCGTAATGCCATCAGCAGCAACAGCATCCAGAAGATGGCTGTAAATCAGGAGAATACCCAAGCTCCTGACACGTATTTCAGCGTGGAAGTAAAGAATACTGGCATCAGCGATCAGCAAGGCAGTGGACGCTGCTGGTTGTTTACTGGCACCAATGTCCTGCGCAACCAGGTCATGAAGAAATTCGGAACAAAGGATTTCTTCTTCAGCCAAGTCTATCTCTTCTTCTATGATCAACTGGAAAAAAGCAACCTGTTCCTACAGGGCGTGATAGATACCCGCAAGAAGCCTTTGGAAGACCAGATGGTAACCTGGCTCTTCAAGAATCCTCTCTCTGACGGTGGAACCTACACGGGTGTCGCTGACTTGGTAGCCAAGTATGGACTGGTTCCTCAGGAGGTGATGGCTGAGACCTACAACAGCAACAGTACGAGTGAATTCTGCGGACACCTGAAACGTAAGCTGCGTGAATTTGGCATCCAGCTTCGTGAGAAGAGCGAGGCAGGCGCCAACGAGAAGGAACTGGAGAAACTGAAAGTAGAACAGTTGAAGACCGTTTACCACATGCTCGTACTGGCATACGGCCAACCACCCAAGAACTTCACTTGGGCGCCCAAGAAAGACGGCAAGGCAATCGCTGCTCCCAAAACCTACACTCCCCAGGAATTCTATAAAGAAGTATGTACCAACGGAGATGATCTGTATGCAGATTTCGTGATGCTGATGAACGACCCCAGCCGCCCCTACAACCAAGTGTACGAGATCGATTATGACCGTCATCTCTACGATGGTCACAACTGGCTCTATGTGAACCTCGACATCAAGGATCTGGAACCCATGGCTATCGCATCGCTGAAAGATTCTTGCCAGATGTATTTCAGTTGCGACGTGGGCAAGTACCTTGACCGCACTACAGGCATTCTGGACTTGAACAATTTCGACTATTCAAGTCTGCTGGGAACCACTTTTGGCATGAACAAGAAACAGCGAATCCAAACCTTTGACAGCGGCAGTACCCACGCCATGACCCTGATGGCTGTTGATCTCGACGAGAATGACAAACCCAAGAAATGGAAGGTGGAGAACAGTTGGGGCGAGAAATCAGGACATAATGGTTACATGATCATGACTGATGAATGGTTCCGCGAGTACATGTTCCGCGTGGTTGTGAAGAAAAAATACTGTACACTTGAGGTGCTGGAATTGCTGAAGAAGAAGCCTGTCAAACTGCCTGCTTGGGATCCCATGTTCATGGATGAGGAGTAGAAACGAATCCAACCAAACCTCCCTAAGAGAAAAGTCGCTCCTTTTATGAAACCTCATCGAATATTATTCATCTGTTTGGGTAATATTTGCAGAAGTTGTGCTGCCCAGACAGTCATGCAGAAATTGGTAAATGATGCTGACAGATCTGCAGAGTTTGAACTGGACTCTGCAGGTCTCATCAGTTATCATCATGGGGAACATGCAGACCCTCGTATGAGAATGCATGCCAAACGAAGAGGGTACGACATCACACACCTATCCCGCCCCATCACACAAAGCGATTTCCTCTATTTTGACCTCATTTTAGGCATGGATGACAGCAACATGGATCGCTTGATGGAACTGGCTCCCACGCTGGATTCCCAAAAGAAGATCCAACGGATGACAGACTATTGCCAAGAAATAGAAACGGACCATATACCTGATCCATATTATGGAGGATCAAGTGGATTCGAGTATGTGTTGGATGTCCTGGAAGATGCCTGTCAAGGTCTGCTTGACAGCTACAAATGAACTATTTCCTCACTTGCCCATTCCCCTTTATTATCCACTTATAAGTTGTGATTTCTTCCAAGGCCATGGGGCCACGTGCATGGAGTTTCTGAGTGGAAATGCCAATCTCTGCTCCTAATCCAAATTGAGCACCATCGGTAAAACTGGTGGGAGCATTGTGGTAAACACAAGCAGAATCCACTGATTTCAGGAAACGTGTCGCTGTGGCATCATCCTCTGTAATGATACAATCGGAATGGCCAGAGCCATGAGAACGGATAT
>CAMKMK010000124.1 GCA_946413885.1 uncultured Prevotellaceae bacterium | reverse complement strand
TGCAACGCTGAAGACTGCTGTCGAAACTGATGTCGCCACTCATGGCTTCCCAGTTGCCATCGAAGGCCAAGCCGATGAGACGGCCCTTTCCGTCGAACATGGGGCTGCCTGAGTTGCCGCCTGTGATGTCGTTGTTGCTGATGAAGCAAAGATGCATGTCGCCCGTGCTCTTGTCAGCATACCTACCAAAGTCACCTTTCTGCATCAGGGACATGATGTCGCCTTCCAGTTTGTAATCTTCTATCTCCTGTTGCTTGGCAGCCTTCTCGAGCAAACTTTGCGAGTTGGTGTAATAGTCGTAATGAATACCCTGAGAGGTGTAGTCCTGGATGAAGCCATAACTCAACCGCATGCTGAAGTTGGCATCGCTATAGTGAGGCTCCTCCTGATCCATTTCCAGAAGTGCCTGAGTCAGCATGTGTTCGTTGTAGTTGATGATGCTGGAGTTGTTGCTCTGACCGCCTGTTATTTCCATGAACTTGTCAGGAATGCCCTGGGCATAGACGAGAGCCATGTCCTTCTCGCGCAGAGTGCTGTCTGCCAACACCTTGTCCACGCATGAGACATCCGTGCAGACCGTCTTGCTGAACAAATCCTTGACGTACGCCCCACAGTTGCCTGCATAGAGGCTGTCGATGAGCTGATAGCATGCGGGCCAATACTTTTTGTCCTTCACCTGCTCACGATAATTCTCCAGTAGGGCAGCCATTGTAGCCTCATCCAATTTGGCGTCATAGTCCTTGAAGAAGGCGGCAAGGCGTTCCTTGGTAGCCTTTATCTGCTCTTCCTTGACATCCTGTGGCATACGATTGATCTCTGATGCTACACGATAAATCTCTATGCCTCGCATGAAGGTCTCGCTATAGAATCCTTGGGCATATACAGCATCGTAGCGCTCGCCGTAAGCTTTCTCCAACTCACCAAACATCTCGCCAAAGCGATTCTCCAGATCCTGACGGCCTTTGTACCAGTTGGCTATCTGCTTCTCGAGTTTCTGCTTCTCACCAATGACATTAAGGTCAGCGATGGCCTTGTTCATTCCGATGGAGTTTTTCCAATAGTTGCTGCTACTTGCCCACTTGCTGGCATACTTGATACCTACGGCACGGTCGGCATCCATGAACTTCTTCCAGACGTCCTGTTTCTTGCCTCGTACTTGAATGGTGGAGACGTTGCGGGCATCCACACGCTCCTTGATACCCCATGAACTGAGGTAACGGCTGGTGCTTCCTGGATAGCCGATTGTCATGCAGAAGTCACCTGGCTTGTAACCTTCGATGCTTACCTTGGCATAACGCTTGGGACGCAGAGGCACATTATCCTGACTGTACTCAGCTGGCTCGCCATTCTTGTCGGCATAGATGCGGAATACGCTGAAGTCACAGGTTTGGCGAGGCCACATCCAGTTGTCTGTATCGCCACCAAACTTGCCCATCGTCTCAGTTGCCGTGAACACGAGACGGATATCGCGATACACCTTATAAATACTTACGAAATAAGCATTACCACCATAGTAGCTCTTCACCTGACAGTTCAACTTTGGATTGGCACGAGTGTACTCCTTCTCCACAGCACGGCATATACTGTCGGCATAGCGTCGATTCAGCTCACGCGCTTCCTGATTGGGATGAGCACGGTACACGCTGTCGAGAGCAATCATCACACGACTGGTACAATCCTCTGTCCGCTGAAGAAAACGTACGAAAAGACCCTCGGCTGGACGTTCCTCGCTATACTTGCGGGCTACAAAACCATTGGTCAGGATATCATCCTCAGGAGTTGAGAGTTTCTGGATAGCACCGTATCCGCAATGATGATTCGTGAAAACCAAACCATTGGGACTAACCACCACTCCTGAGCAGAAATCGCCGAAATCCACCACAGCATCCTTGAGGCTCTCGCCATCAGGATTATACAGTTCACTGGGCGTTAATTCCAGTCCCAGACCTTGCATGGCATCCGCTGTCTGCTGGTCAATCTTGTTCAACATCCACATTCCTTCATCAGACCATGCGCTGACAGAAGTCAGGATCATCAAAGTCCATAAAAGCGTCTTCTTCATATCTGTTTACTCTTAATTTATTTCTTCTTGGGGGAACGTCTTGCCCATCCTTCCTCGCTGAAATCAGGCTCCTCGCCTTTCAAGTTTTTCTTCGAGGGTTTCTCTTTGTAATCAGGGTTCAGGAACTTCATCCAGTCATCCTTGGTGTACTTCTTGCCTCGTGGAGCCGTATAGCCACGTTCTTCGCGAGAAGGCTTGCTTTTCTTCTTTGGTTCCTTAGCCTCTTTGGGCTCTCTGGTTTCTCTGGTCTTTCTGGCATCACGTGCTTCTTTTGCTGACCAAGGTCTTCTGGCATCCCTGCCACCTCTGCGACGCTCTCTTCTGGGAGTCTCACCACCTTGAGAAGCAGAAGAACTCTTGGGACTGCTGTCGCTTACTTCCATCACCACACTTCTGCCCTTGACGCTCACACCATGCTTCATGGCTTTCACCACGCGGTCAGCATCCGCTTCTGCCACTTCCACAAACGAGAAGTTCTTCATCAAGTCTATGCGACCTATCTCGACCTTGTTGCCCTTCACGCTGTTATTGATCAAGCCAATGATTTCGCGGGCATACATGCCATCCATCTTTCCAACGTTGATGAACAGGCGAACATAACCCTCTTCTGCCTGGCGTTCACCCTTCTTGCGGCGACTTTCCTTCTTGCCGCCTTCTGAACTGCCAGAAACGACACCTATCTCAGGAGCACTGGCATAATAACGCAGGAATCTTCCAAACTCGCGGCTCAGGACACGCTTGATCAAGTCTTCCTTGTCCAACCATTCCCAACGCTTGCGTACCTCATCCATGAAGGGAGCTATCTCGCTCTCGTCCACCTCGACGCGCTCGATGTCATCTATCACATGATACAGCTGCTTTGCACAGATTTCCTTAGGTTCTGGCAAAGTACCCTTCTCGAATTGCTTCTGGATGGTCTTCTCCACTTGACGAATCTTGCCTTTCTCGCGAGTGTGGATAATGCAGAGACTCGTACCTTTCTTTCCAGCACGACCCGTACGGCCACTGCGGTGAGTATAGTTCTCCACGTCGTCAGGCATACCATAATTGATAACATGGGTCAGGTCATCCACGTCCAATCCGCGGGCTGCCACATCGGTGGCCACCAGCAATTGAGTCCTGTGCTGACGGAATTTCTGCATCGTCAGGTCACGTTGCTGCTGGCTCAAGTCACCATGCAGGGAATCAGCATTGTATCCGTCACGAATCAGATTGTCTGCCACCTCCTGTGTCTCGACTTTCGTGCGGCAGAAAATAATGGCATAGATGCGTGGATAATAATCCACCAGACGCTTCAGCGCCAGATACTTATCCTTGGCATGAACCAGATAATAGATGTGGTTGACATTCTCGGCACCCTCGTTACGACTGCCCACCTGTATCTGCTGGGCATCGTGCAGATAATTCTGAGCAATACGTTCTATCTCCTTACTCATCGTGGCACTGAAGAGCAACGTGTTATGCTCCTGAGGCACACCTTCCAAGATGGCATCAATGTCTTCCTGGAATCCCATAGAGAGCATTTCATCAGCCTCATCCAGAACAAAAAGCCTTGCACAGGACAAGTTTGCCACACCACGATTCATCAGATCGATAAGACGGCCAGGAGTAGCCACAATCACGTCAATACCAGCCTTCAAAGCACGTATCTGAGGCTCTATGTTCGCACCTCCATACACAGCAAGGATACGAATCTCTGGCATATATTTTGCAAAACCTTTCAGATCATCTGTTATCTGAAGGCACAATTCACGCGTTGGACTCAGCACAACGGCTCTTGGAGACTGTATCTTCACATCGGATTCCTCCTGCACATGTTGATACAATCTTTGCAACAAAGGCAAACCATAGGCTGCTGTCTTGCCTGTACCTGTCTGTGCCAAGGCAACCAAATCCCCTACTGGTTCTCCATTTTCTTTCAGTTTCTTACCCAGCAAACTGGGTATAACCTCTTCCTGAACGGGCATAGGAGTCACGTACCCCTGCTCCTCGATGGCTTGCAGCAACTCTTGGCACAAGCCCAATTCTTCAAAATTCTTCATAATCGGGCGCAAAGTTACTTCTTTTTATTTGAATAACAATGTAAAAAGATGATTCTTAAGTCTTTTTGTGTCAAAATTTTGCTCATATTCCCCTTTCTCTTTTCAACTACTGATAAATTTTTATACTTTTGCTGTAACATTTTAGTAATTTCATTTGGTCTCATGAAAACAGGATTGGTGCTGGAAGGTGGAGGCATGAGAGGTCTCTTCACGGCTGGAGTGATGGATGTCATGATGGAGCAAGGCATCCGGTTTGATGGCATGATAGGAGTATCGGCAGGTGCTGCCTTTGGTTGCAACTACAAGTCCCACCAACCTGGCCGTGCCCTTCGCTACAACGTCCGTTTTGCCCATGACCCCCAATACATGGGATGGCGCACTTTCTGGCGTACGGGTGAATTGGTGAACGGAGAATATGCTTATCATACCCTTCCCACCCAATTGGATATCTTCGATACTGAAACGTTTGCTTCCAACCCAATGGAGTTTCAAGTGGTCTGCACAGACGCACTTACAGGCGAACCTGTCTACAAACGGCTCGAGAAGGTTGATTATGAAGCACTCGAATGGGTTCGTGCCTCAGCCTCCATGCCTATTGTCAGCCATACCGTAAAATTGGAGGGACGTGAACTTCTCGATGGTGGAATTGCTGATTCCATTCCTCTTCGTCACTTCCAGGAAGAAGGTTACACGCATAACATTGTTGTTCTTACCCAACCCAAAGGCTTCACCAAAAAGAGAACAAAACTGATGCCTCTCTTTCACCTTTTCATGCGTAAGTATCCTAAGATCATCGAGGCCATGTCGCAACGTCACCTAATGTATAACGACCAACTTGCCTACCTTCGCCAACAGGAACTTCTGGGCAACACCATCGTTATTTATCCTCAGGATACTCTTCCCATCGGACGTACTGAACAGACACCAAGCAAACAGAAACTTGTTTACGAAATGGGGCGTCAGGCTGCCAAAGAAAATATTCAGCAGATAGTTAAGTTCGTGAATCAGGATTCGTCTCAAGTTGACATGTAAGATTTCTCGTCTGGTCCTTATTACTTACTTCCCCACTTCTTGTTTGGCTCAGGTCCCATGAAAAGCTCGAGGGTGGAACCAGAGGCGATTTGAGAGAAATCGATGTAGCAATGATTGTAAGGTTTCCTATTAAGCTTGGCGCTCTGGATATAAACATTTTCAGGACTGTTGTCATGAGCGATGATGACGAATTTGCCATCGTGAGCATACTGAGAATCCAACAGGAATTCTACTCTATCAAAAATGGGAGAAGTTATCTCCATGCGAGTCTCGCCTGGACAATAGGGATGAATACCTGAGGCAGAGAGAACATACCAAGCTGACATCTGACCTACGTCTTCATTGCCTTTCAAACCAGCCACAGCATTGTCGTATGCATGTTGACAGATAAAGCGGGTCCAATATTGCGTTTTCCAAGGATATCCCAAACGATTGTAGAGATATGGCACATTATGGACAGGCTCGTTGGCATGATTGTAATATTGATTCCAAAACATGTGACTGGGGGTGTTCTGGAACATCGTATCCAGCATGGCTATTGCTTTCTGCTTCCCCCCAAGAAGCTGAAGGAAGCCAGGAACATCATGAGGCACGAACCAACCTTGCTGAAGAGGATTACATTCCATGCAACCCAATCCTTCTTTGTGAAGGCCATCTTCAGGCCAATCTATCCATGTCCCATCTTCATTGCGAGGACAAAACCATCCTATCTGACGATTAAAGATGTTGCGATAATCCTGTCCTTTCTGTTGATAAAGCTTGGCTATTTTCTTCTCGCCCAACATGGAAGCAAAGCGAGACAAGCACCAATCGAAATAGGCATACTCGAGTGTGTTCGAGATGCATGCTCCGCCTGGCATGTATCCCTTCTCTCCATTGCTGAACTTATTCGAACTGTTCACGGTATAACGAAGAGCCTTTTCCGTATCGAATGTGCGGATTCCTTTCGCATAGGCATCCGCAATGACTGACAAGGCTGGGTTTCCCAACATGCAACCAGTATAGGAATTGAGGAACTCCCAGCGTTCGTAATATTCTTTCCCACTCTGTTCAGCCATGCTGGTCAAGGAGTTGATCATATCGCTGACAAGACGAGGATTGATGATGGTCTGCAAAGGGAACTGGCTGCGGAACACATCCCAACCAGAGAAGATGGTGCGCTTGGAGAATCCCTCTTCTGCTTGATGAATCTTATAATCACCTCCCACATAACGTCCATCCACATCCTGATAAATGCGAGGATCTATCATGGTATGATAAAGAGCCGTATAGAAAACGGTTCGCTCATCGTCAGTCCCGCCTTTGACAGAGACCTTGCCCAAAGCCTTGTTCCATTGCTCAAATGCTTGGGTTTTCACCTGTTCAAATCCTAACCCCTCGATCTCAGCCTTATAATTCTTACGGGCGCCCTCGATATCCACAAAGGACAGACCCACCTTCATCTCCACCTGATCACCACGATGCGTGGGAAACTCCGTAAAGAAACCAATATGGTCACCCTCTATATGCTTCTCCCCACGAATGATTTTGGATTGGGCCACACGTTGGAGATATTCGTCAGACGTTACTCCTTCACGATGACGATTGGTTCCCTTTGGAATCTCTGCGCTCCAAAATCCGTATTCCTTCATGGGTTGACT
>CAMKMK010000123.1 GCA_946413885.1 uncultured Prevotellaceae bacterium | reverse complement strand
CCCATATCCACAAGCCATTGGCCCTTCCCCAAAGACGTGACAGAAACAGGATGGATGATTTCCTTCACCGTATTCAGCTGGCACATCTGGGGCGTAGCCTTGATACCCTCTATTTGGGCAATCTCAACAGGTTTCCAGTCAAGTTCCTTGAGACTTTTCTCCGTAATATCAACAGGAACTAGACGAGCATCTATCTTCTCACCGCCAAAACCCCAAGCCTTCCAGCTGCCCAAATCATAGTATCCACTTTCAGCACCTTGCCACGTCTCATCGGTTTTAAGAAGCGGATTCCAAGTGCCGTCTTCCCACACATCCATGTCAGCCCTTACGGCAGGACCTTCATAGCTTGCTTGGAATGTATCTTTCTTGTACCAACCAGATCCTATCCACAAAACCAGATTGTTCGTGCCCTTTTGTAACAAATCAGTCACATCGTAAGTTACAATAAGAGAGCGCTTATTCATTTGAGAAACGGCAGGAGCCAAGACTGCTTCCGACACTTTCTTCCCGTTCAAGTAAACCTCGTGATAACCCAGCGAATTGACATGCAAGAAGGCTGTCTTCCCTACCTTTTTCATTTTAAATGCACGTGCAAGAAGAATGGACTTATCTTGACCAAGCCCCAGGCCTATGTATTGACCTCGCATTTGATCCTCACCCTGAATGCCCACGCAGAATCGCTGTACCCTACTCCACTCAGAAGTTTCGCCATCGGTATAAGACCTAATCTTCCAAAAACACAATTGTCTTGATTTCAGCGTCTTGCCAGCATAGGAAATCATCACAGATTCACTGGAAGAGACCTTACCCGAATCCCACAAATCTGCCTTCCCCGTTTCAAGCAAGGACTCTCTGCTGGCTACCAGAATCTCATAAGCCACCTGCTTGGCAGGCTTGTCCGACAAAAGTTTCCAACTGAAATGTGGTTCAGTATTATCGATTCCAAGGGGATTCACTAAACCCTCGCATTTCAAAGCACCTACACTCACTCGTGCCTCTGCATAAAAGGAAGCAAAAGCAAACAATGCGGTCAACAACCAATTACATTTGTACATATTTGTCAGGTATTAATGTCTTTTTAAATTCCATTTTTGATGAAAAATGCAATCGAATCACATTTTCACTGATATTTTCTTACCAGGTTTGGTAGAGAGAGTCTTAAAAGTCTTCCCTTCCCTACTTATCGTCATTTGCAAGCCACTTCCTCTACGAGTCACAATGATGTCGAAAGGATGAGGTGAGCATGCATAAATATTCTTCAGCGAATAAGTATTCCAGCCATGAGGCATCTGAGGAGTCAAATCAAAGGTCGTGTAACCTGTAGGACGGAATCCAAGCAAGCCTTCCGTAATGATGCGGCAATAAAGACCATTTTCAGCAGAAAGATGACGTTGCCCACCCTCGGGCCACGCCTCAATCACATAAGGCACATGCTCACCCAACAAACGGAAAGCACTGAACTTATGCAGGAATTCAAGAGCCTTGTCCGGATAACCTGCAGCGAAGGTTCCGCGCAACCCATACAGCGTACTGCGATCCCAATAAATCTTGTCTGTACTAACACTAAGCATCCCATTCTCGGTCCACAACTGGGGAGAGAACATGGCTTGGATCGTGCCCTCTGCTCTATCATAAATCCCCATGGTCAAAGGAATACATATCCAAGAGCGTAACTGGTCGTTACCATCATAGTAACGATAGGTATCATAACCCTCCACGGTTGCATGGAAGAAATTGTCGAGGTTCCTACGCAATTCCGCTGCCTGTTTCTGATAAATCTTTGCCTCAACGCTCTTGCTCATCATCTTGCAGAGACACGCAGCACTATTGAGGGCGTCATAATAAAGGCTGCTGGTACAGAGATTGGCATCACCACTGGGAAGCCTATGCTCCAACTCATCACCATCACTGGCCACCACCCCATGCTCGTTGATTTTTCGATGACAGTACTCAAGGCACCACTCTATCAAAGGCCATATCTCCTCAGTGATAGCCTTGTCTCCCATCTCTAAACAATATCGGCTGGCTCCATAGGAAATCATGGCTGCGTCGCCACGATCAAAAGGTCCATACACATCGTTACCTTCAGCAATAACACTCCAAGGGATGAACTTATATTCAGGATTGATATATTTCTTGAAAAGACGCCAGCAGTTCAGCCCACTCTCGTTTCCCGTCTTATAACCAAGGAAAGGGAAGAAGGGAGAAATGTACTCAGCCTGATCATTGGCCCAAATGGCAGCATAGTAACTCTCGCCACCAGGTCCATGCATCAAACCGCCACGAGTACGATAAATACTTTCCGATCCACGTATCTTTGACATGGCAAAAAGGGTATTGAGAGTATCGTCAGGACATCGGAAATCCAACTTGCTGGTTACCTCGTCCACGAAAGCTTGACGTGCGGCCAACTCATTCGCCACATCGAAAGACAACTCCTTCTCATCCTTTACACTATAGGCTTGAATCGTGCAATAAAAAGTAGTGCTTTCGCCTGGCTTCAGGGTGACTACTTTATCCTCTCCAAATTCCGTGCGTGCCACTAAACGGTAACTGCCACGCGTGCCATTCGAAGGATTTGTTGTACGTGCCGTATAAATGGAGGGAACAATAAGTTTCTCTGTCTTCTCACCAATATTCTTGAACGTATACGACTCACAAACGGCAGCTTCTTTGGTGCTGGGGAAGAAAACACGAGTCAACTCAAAGTCATTGTTATCACCATTGGCAATGCTGAAGACCGTCATCTTGCCATCTAACGTAACCTTCTTCACATGTTCCTTGCCGAATGAGCGGTTGTTGGCCCTCATGCCCTCCAGAAAATTCACATCCGAGTGAGGCATCCAACTGGCATGGGTATTGTTGGGTATAGTTCGAAGCATAGGAAACACTAAATGACGATTAACGTGGAATTGCTCATTAGCATCCACACCCCAGTAATAAACCACAGCAACCTTCTCGCCCGCCATCTCGATGTGATCTTCATGAGGAACACCACCACGTAAGCTGTTCCACTCCACAGCATGATGTCCAGCAATGTCCCAACGGTAATCTTTAGCCTCACAAAAGGTTGAAACACATAACAGCACGAGAGCTGTAAAACACAATCTAATTTTCATATCTGGTGTCTAATTTTTTACTTCAATTTCATTGACTTGATGTAATCCTCCTGTATCTCACAATTTGCAAAAAGAACATTCCGAAGTAACTCACGAAGCATACGTCGTGCCTCCTGTTGTCCCACCTTGGCACGAGCCTCTCGAATCTCCTTGTAACCATTGCGGTCTCCATCAACAAAGTCCTTCAATTGCTGCCATCCATCAGGGCGACGGTAACCTACCATACAACTGCCATCAATCTTCTTATATGGCCAAAAAGTATAGCCTATGTTGTTACTCTCCATCGTCTCGCAAAACTGAGCTTGCCATCCATTGGTGTTGTGCCCTATCTCCCCCATATACATGGGTCGATTTGTCTTGTTCTTGGTGTCAATGTAATGTTGAATAGCTTTAGGAGTGGGCTCGCCGCCATAACGATGACAGGTGAACATCAGATTGTCATCGTATTCCCATTCAGTAATCTCACCAAAACGAGAATTCCATGCGGCACCGCCGATTAAAACAATATGATTTCTGTCCACTTCACGGATAGCGAGTACGCCACGCTTGTAAAGTTTGTCCAATAAGGGTGCCAAATAATTATACTCGCTATCGAAATGGGTAGCCAAAGCCTCATTCATCAACTCATAACCAAGGATGACAGGCTCATTCTTGTAATGTTTGGCTATACGCTTCCAAACTTCCAGAAACTGCTCTTGGCAACTTTCTTCAGTCAGGAGCCAAGGATAGCCATAACTGTCATCAATGTTGTCCCCCGTTTGCCCCCCAGGACAATCATGCATGTCCAGAATAAGGTACAAACCTTCTGCACGGCACCACTCCACCAATTTGTCCACACGTGAAAAACCTTCCATCCTATTATCCGAAAGACCCATATAATCCTCGTCAGTAAAGAGTTTGTAATGGAATGGCAGACGGATGGTATTGGCTCCCTTTTGGGCAATGAAATGGATGTCCTCCTGTGTGATGTAGTTGTCCTTGAATTCTTTCCAGAAGAGTTTTACCTGAGCAGGACCCACCAATTCACAAAGTGCCTCATCGATGAAATGAGGGGAATTGGTTCTTCCAAATCCAAACATATATCCTTCAGGATTCATCCAATTACCCAAATTGGTTCCCTTAATCAGAAGTTTGGATCCATCAGGACGAACAATGTTCTGCCCATCGACACGAAGAAATTTTGATTTTGCCTGGACGGGAGGAGGCATCAGGCACAGCATCAAGCTGAAAGCAAAGACTTGAAACAAATAATGAGTATATTTCATGACTTTTTTCTCCTTATTCTCACATTATTTTCTTTCATTAGTACAAATCAAAGTGGTAATATCAAAGATTCACGAGGTGAAAGCTTCAAATTATTTTGCAAATCGAAATTCTTTTGGCTGGTCAAATCCATAGCATTGCTTTTGCTCCCAATTATCTCAGCATAATGTTTCAAAGGTAAAGTTTGCTCCTTGTCAGTCCCGTTCAAAATGATCAACACAGTCTTACCTTCATACTGACGGGCATAAACGTAACAGCCATTCACAGGACAGAAATGAATCATCGTACCCTTTGTGATAGCATCACAATTCTGACGCCAATGCAAAATTTTGCTAAGCCAAGCAAACATGTCCTGTTCAGCATCGGTTCGACCTTCCTTCGTAAAAGCATTATGACTATCTTCTGGCCATCCACCAGGGAAATCTTTGCGCACATTTCCATCAGTCATTTCCTTGGTTCCGTTCATCAACACCTCAGTTCCATAATAGAGTTGAGGAATACGACGTGTGGTCAACAAGATAGTTAATGCCTGTTTCAGCATAGGCACATTCTGACCATTCCTCAGGAAACGGTCAGTATCATGATTCTCTATGAATGCCATCACATGAAGAGGATCCGCATAAAGAAAATCATAGGCAAAACTATTGTATATACGATTCAGACCATTCCCCCATCCATCGGTCTGTTCATTAGAAGCTGAAGAAATGCAATCAAAGAATCTGAAGTCCATAACGGTAGGCAAATAACTGTTGATCTGAGCGTTGGGACTATCTTTTTGCCATGAGGCAGTATAAGCAGGCTCATTCACCCACGTCTCACCCACCACATTGAAGTTGGGATACTCGTCAAGCAATTCTCTCATCCAGTCAGACATAGCCTGACGGTCAGCATAGGGATAGGTATCCATCCGGATTCCATCAATTCCTACAGTCTCAATCCACCATTTACTGTTCTGAATAAGATAACGCAACACATGGGGATTCTTCTGGTTCAAATCAGGCATAGAATGAACAAACCATCCAAGAGTAGTTTGGTTGTAATCAGTCTTACTGGCATAAGGATCCAAAATAGGAGTAAGTTTGTAGCTGGTTTGCAGGTAAGAGCCATCCTCTGGCACATTGAACCAGTCATTACTGGGACGATCCAAGTTCCAAGGATGCTCATATCCACAATGATTGAATATCATGTCCATCACCAGTTTCAAACCTTTTTCGTGACATTCATCCACAAGTTGTCTGTATTCTTCGTTGGTGCCGAAACGAGGATCAACACGATAATAATTTGTGGTGGCATACCCATGATATGTGCTCTGTCTATTGTTGCGGTCGGGAGAGTTGTTCTCCAAGACAGGAGTCAACCAAAGGGCTGTCACGCCCAAATCAGTAAAATAATCCAAGTGCTGACGGATACCCTCCAAATCGCCTCCATGACGGAGGCTTGGTTTACTGCGATCCACCACATAAGGTTGCATATCAGGCAAAGGCTCGGTCAGGTTCTTTCCTCTGGCAAAACGGTCAGGCATCAACATGTAAAGAACATCACTGGCACTGAATCCATAACGGTCTAAACCAGCCTTCTCTCGTTTCTTTAATTCGTAATTCATTGAGGTTTTCTTGCCTTTCTTGTTGCTGAAAATGAACTGAAGAGTGCCAGGTTGAGCATTGTGATCTACATTGAGATAGATTAACAGATAATTGGGACTATCCAACTTGACTACTTTCTGCAAGGTAACTCCCTCGTAGGAACCTAAAATGAAACCTGCCTCAGCTATATGAGGGCCATAAACCATAAGTTGAAGTTGGGTTTCCTTCATTCCGGTGTACCAGAATTCAGGTTCTATCTTATCTATCTTGAAAACAGATTTATTCGCACCAAATGACATCAGCGTAGCAGTCGACATCAGCATAATAACTATTATCTTATTCAGTTTCATTGAAATATTCTTTTTTATAAGTTTGTCACAAATATACAAAAAAATCTTTTGCGAACGAAGTCTATATGACAATTTGTGAGAACTAACTTCATGCAATCGTTTGTAGATTGCCTTTTTATCTGCTTTTTGATACTCTTCCCTTTCGCATCTCAGAATATTTGTCTATCTTTGTCCTTAGATAAAAACTAAAATGATGAAACTGAAATATTTCCTTTTAGCAAGTGTAGTCTGCATGGGGCTTGTTTCATGTGGAGACGATGAGCCTATCAAGCCTGATCCCGAAAAAGAACAGACAGAACCAACCAATCCTGAGGATGACCCTAACAAACCAGTGGACAATCCTGAAAAAACCAAAGAATTGGCCAAGGGAGCTGATATCAGCTGGTGTACCCAAATGGAAGACAAAGGTCATAAATTTTACGGTTTTTCCAGCCGTGAACCCAAAGAATGTACAGCAGTCATGAAAGAACTGGGATGCAATGCCATTCGTCTCCG
>CAMKMK010000122.1 GCA_946413885.1 uncultured Prevotellaceae bacterium | reverse complement strand
CATCGTTTACATTTACTGTTTTGTTTGTTTCCATATGATATTATTTTTCTTTTTCTCGACTCTTTGGGACAAATGTAGCACATTTTTTTCATTCCGCATATCCTCTTTTGCTATTTTTTTTCAAACTTATGCATTTTTTATGTTTTCTGGGCCGATATTGGGAGAAAATACACTACCTTTGAACCCAAAACATTACTTATATGACGAAGAAAGGCTTCCTTGCGCTCAGTTTTTTTCTGTTTGCATTCATTTTTGTTTGCAAAGGACAGGAAAGCACCAGCGTATTCAACTTTCTGACCTTGCCTACTTCCGCTCATGCGACTGCATTGGGTGGGAAAAACATCTCCCTCATCGAGGATGACCCTTCGCTGGTTTTCCAGAACCCTGCCTTGCTCTCAAGTGTCAACGAGAAAACCGTTGGGTTCAACTTCCTGAGCTATATGCGAGGAAGCAAGGCTGGAAGTGCCAACTATAGCCAGATGCATGGCGAGAGAGGTACCTGGGGTGTTGGTGCTCAGTTTGTGGGTTACGGATCGATGAAAGAAACCTTGGATACAGGCGAGATCATTGGCGACATGAGGGCTCTGGATATGCTGATTTGTGGAACCTACAGCTACGAGTTGAGCGACAACTGGGTAGGTGGAGTCAGTGGGAAGTTCATCTACTCTCACTATGGCGAGTTTACCTCTTGCGCTTTGGCGGTTGACTTGGGTGTCAGCTACTTCATCAACGATAACGGTCAGGATTTCGCTCTGGCTGCTGCAGCACGCAACCTGGGCGGTCAGGTCAAGTCTTTTGGCAATCATCACGAGCACCTTCCCTTCGACCTTGAGGTTGGTTTTACGAAAGGACTTGGCCATGCACCCATCAAGATTTCCCTCACGATGGTTGACCTGACACGATGGAGCAAGACATACTATTATTCTCCCCAAGGTACGACAAAGGGAGGAAAAATCTTCATGAATCACCTCAATCTGGGTGTTGACATCGTCCCCACAAATGTTTTCTTCCTGAGTGCAGGATACAATTTCCGCAGGGCCAACGAGATGAAGGCTGCCGGCAGTTCCCACGCCTCAGGCCTCAGCTTTGGTGCAGGAGTCAACCTCAACCGTTTCAAGATTGGTCTGGCTTATGCCAAGTATCACGTCAGCGCTCCCACCTTCTCCGTTTCCCTGGCCTACGGTCTGCAGAAAGACAAATAAGATACCATATTATAATATGAGAAAGATTACGATAGCCATTGACGGCTTTTCATCGTGTGGCAAAAGCACGATGGCAAAGGATTTGGCCAAGAAGATTGGCTATGTCTATATCGATACGGGAGCCATGTATCGCGCCGTCACCCTCTATAGCCTCCGTCACGGCATTATCACAGAGCAGGGAATCGATGAGGAGGCGCTGCGCAACCAGATGAAGAAGATCAGGATTTCCTTTGTCTTCAATCCTGAGACAGGTCGCCCAGACACGTATCTGAACGGCAGATGCGTGGAGAAGAAGATCCGCACGATGGAGGTTTCCAATTACGTCAGCCCCATTGCCACCATTGGCTTTGTGCGTGAGGCTATGGTGGACCAGCAGCGCGAGATGGGCAAGGCAAAAGGAGTCGTGATGGACGGACGCGACATAGGAACGGTTGTTTTCCCTGATGCTGAGCTTAAGGTCTTCGTGACTGCCAGCGCAGAGGTACGTGCCCAGCGACGCTTTGACGAACTGACAGCGAAGGGGGAGGAATGCAACTTCGAGGAGATTCTATTCAACGTGCAGGAGCGCGATCGTATTGATTCCACACGCGAGATTGCTCCCTTGAAGCAGGCACCTGATGCCATTGTGCTCGACAATAGCCAGATGACCATCCCTGAGCAGAACGAATGGTTGTATAACGCTTACGAGAAAGCCGCCAGCGAAGCATGACAATCGAGATTGATCAGGGCAGCGGATTCTGTTTTGGCGTGACTCGAGCCATTGGGAAAGCCGAAGAGGAACTGGCAAACGGGGAGAAACTCTACTGCTTGGGCGATATCGTTCACAACGGCCAAGAGTGCAACCGTCTCCTTCAACTGGGACTGCAGACCATTGACCACGAGCAGTTCCTGCAACTCCACAACGCCAAGGTTCTCCTTCGCGCTCATGGTGAGCCTCCCAGCACGTACCAACAGGCAAGGCAGAACCAGATTGACATCATCGATGCCACCTGTCCCGTTGTGCTTCACCTGCAGGAACGCATCAAGCGGGAATATGATGCTGACAAGCAGCATCGCAAGCAGATCGTCATCTTTGGCAAGAACGGTCATGCTGAAGTGCTGGGACTGGTAGGACAAACCAATGGTACAGCCATCGTCATCGAGACACCTGAGGAGGTTACACGACTCGATTTCAGCCACGACATTTGTCTCTATTCTCAGACGACAAAACCCCTGGATGGGTTCCGCAAGATAGTGGACTACATCCGCGAGCATATCAGTCCCAACGCCACCTTTACCTACTACGACACTATATGCCGCCAGGTTGCCAACCGCATGCCCAACATCCGCAAGTTTGCCACCAGACACGATGTCATCCTCTTCGTGTGTGGACAAAAGAGCAGCAACGGACGCATGCTGTTCGATGAGTGCAGGAGTGCGAACCCACGTTCCTACATGATAGACTCAGCCAGCGAGATAGAACTCAACTGGCTGAATGACTGCAAATCCGTTGGAATCTGTGGGGCAACCTCCACTCCCAAGTGGTTAATGGAGGAGTGCAAAGTAAGAATCGAGGAGTTGCTTGGCAGCCACGAATGAAGTCTTGTGCCCTTCCAGCACACTCTTCTCCATCGCCTGCAGCATGTCCTTGATGGTGGGATTGTCGTAGAAACTTCTCCTTAGCTGTTCATTAATGCTCTCGTACATCCAGTATTTCGCCTGCTCAGCACGCCTGTAGTCGAAGTAGCCGTTCTTCTTCACGAAATCGATGTACTCGTACACCATATTCCACACTTCTTCGATGCCGTAGCCGTAGAAACCACTGTAAGTCAACACCTTGGGCAACCAGCCACTCTCAGGCATGGGGAAGAGATGCAAAGCGTTGCGGAACTGCGTGGCAGCCAATTTGCATTTCTCCACGTTGTTGCCGTCACACTTGTTTATGATGATTCCGTCAGCCATCTCCATGATACCACGCTTGATGCCCTGCAGTTCATCGCCTGTCCCAGCCAATTGGATCAGCAAGAAGAAGTCCACCATCGAATGGCAAGCTGTCTCGCTCTGCCCTACTCCAACGGTCTCCACGAAAATCTTGTCGAATCCTGCCGCCTCACACAGGATGATCGTCTCGCGCGTCTTGCGTGCCACACCTCCCAAACTGCCAGCTGAGGGACTGGGACGGATGAAGGAATCAGGATGCACGCTCAACTTCTCCATGCGCGTCTTGTCGCCCAGGATGCTCCCTTTCGTCAACTCGCTGCTGGGATCGATGGCCAGGACAGCCAGACGGCCTCCATACTTCTTCAGCACATGGATGCCAAACTCGTCGATGCTGGTGCTCTTGCCTGCTCCTGGAACGCCACTGATGCCAATGCGCACGCTGTTGCCGCTGTAGGGCAAGCATTTCTCTATCACTTCCTGTGCCATCTGATGGTGCTCAGGGACTGTACTCTCCACCAGCGTGACAGCCTGACCCAGGATGCTGACGTTTCCCTTCAGGATGCCTTCCACGTAGTCTGCTGCGGACAGTTTCTTGCGGGCAAAGCGGCCATGCTTCAGATAGGGATTCACGATGCTTACGGGTCCCACGCCGCTATTCACGGTCAAGCCTTTGTATTCTTCGTTGTTTTCTGGGTGTTCCATGTATGATTTTTGTTCTCAGGATAATCGTTGTCAGTCGCCGTCTTCTACTCTTCCACGTCCACATTGATGGTTTGCAAGGGGTTGCGGGGGTCATCGGAAATCAGCAGCACGCGAGGCCTGCTCTTGGCTTGCTTCATGTAGTTTGCCACAGCCGAAACCTTCAGCTTGGCACTCTTGCCTGGAGCCAGCGTACGATTGCTCAGCGAGACGGTTAGAGCCTTGTTGAAGACCTGTACCTTCTTGATTTCCAGCGTGGACTTACCCGTATTGGTTACCATCACCGTTTCCGTCAGTTTCTTCTTGTTCCCCATCTTCCCCATATCGATGTGTGCGCTGGAGAGTTCCAAGGCAGGCGCATTGGCGAGCTGATCCTGCGTCAGGTTGCTGAAATCAGGCAGCAAAACAGCCGACACGAGGATTTCGTTCGTCTCACTCACCTTGTCGCCCAGGTAGCGTGCCAGATAGATGTTGGTCTGCGTCAGGCCATAGTCCGCCAGTTTCTCGCTGTCTAACGTCAGATAGATCACGCCTGGCTTGCCTGCTGGGATATTCTCAGGTACAGCCTGTGCCGTCAGGTAGGGAGGCAGGTGCATCAGCTCAGGCTTGAAAGCCGTATGCTCTGTGTTCACCAGTCGCAGCTCTGCCACAGGGCGGTCACCCTTGTTCACGTTGTCAAACTCGATGTGGTTCGAGAGCAGGCTCACGTTGCCCAGGTCGATGGGATACTCCCCGCTCCAGTCCTGCACCTCTCTCACCACCGTGCCCTGCATCGTCAGGTAGAAAGGTTCCTCCTGATAGTTGGTATAGACAGCCAGCTCCTTGTGGAAAGTCCCCAAGATACCAGCATCATAGGTGACCACAATCTGACCATGCTCGCCAGCCTTGATGTCTTCTGTGGGATACTTCGCTGTGGTGCATCCACAGGAGGGCTTCACCTCCTTGATCTTCAGGGACTTGTTGCCCTTGTTGGTGAATCCGAAAGTGATGTTCCTGGGTGTCTGGAACTGCACCTCACCCAGTTTCATGATCTCCTGGTCAGCGACAAAGCGGGGCTGAGCCATCGTGGCAAAAGTCACTGCCATCCACGCTATAAGAAAGAGGTATATTTTATGTCTCATCCGATGCGTCTCTATCCATTCAAAGGGCAAAGATACTACTTTTTGCAGAAATATCCGGCATGATGCGATGTTTTTCTTCGAATCAGAGAGAAGAAAGTGTCCTCAGCGAAGCTTCCAACTCGCGCACCAGCTCGCGCTTGTCCGTGCTGGGAGAATAGACAAACCCTTCAGCCGTGATAACCCTGCGCCCTGCCGTATCGATGTGGCACAGACTCACGAAGGGACCTCCCAAAGCGCCGTTCCTCATCTCCCACAGCCCGTGTACCTCCTGCACCGTCTGTCCGTTCATCTCGCGCATCACACTCGTCAGGATAGGGATGCCCTCCTCGCGCGTCGTCTGCATCCATTGGTCAGGTTCGCTGCCAGGAATGTTCTGCCTCATCACAGAGTCGCGCTTCTCAGCGAAGTACCAAGGGGTCAGGGCATCCTCGCCGTTCCAAGGGTAGGTATAGACCACCAGATTCTGGTCCTTCTCGTTCAGGTTTGTTCCAGCCCACAGGAAATCCTTTCCCTTCTTGGTGGCACGGATTTGTTCAGGAGCCCGTATCGTCAGGCCCAAGACCTCCTCCAGGTCTTTTGCCACACGAAGGCTGTACTTCTTCTGGAGGGTCGCCTGCCGCATGTTCAGCTGCGCATCCTCTATCACGTTGCGGATATGCTCACCACGCGTCGAAAGGAAATTCCTCAGCTGATCCAGCGAGCCAGCCTTCAACGTCACCTGAATCTGGGGTCGCGCCACCACGTCGTACGAGATTCCCAGCACAGGTTTCTTCAATCCTTTCTCCAAATGAATGAAGAGTTGGCTGTGCATCGTCGTGTAAATCTGCTTGTAGTATTGGCTCAGGATCTGCGTCACGCGGAAATAGGATTCTGCCTGAGGCAAGCCAGGCACAGGCCCCTGAACCAACGCCTTGATGCTGTCCGCCACATCACTCTCCCAAACTGGCTTGTCCACCACCAGCAGCAACTCGCTGGGCAATCCCTTCGATGCCACGATTCTGGCACGCTTCTTCTCCTGCTGCTCACCCGTGCAACCCCACACGATCAGCAAGCCCAGGAACAAGGAAAACAGAACACTCTTTTTCATCTTCATCTTACGTTTTCTGATAATTCTCGACTCGTATCACATTCGCAACAAAAGTACAATAAAAAAATCGACTCCGCAACACAAAAGACAACATTTAACCTTAGCCCCCGCCTTATTAACCAACATTCATATTTCGTCAAGTTACTCAACATCTCATCTCCGATTACTCGGAGTACTCGGATTATTCCGATTACTCGGATTACTCGGAAGAACACGTTGTCTTCGAGGAAAGAACGTGTTGTCTTTCCTCTTTCAACACGTTGCATCTGCGCGAGGAACTGGTGGAGGGTTGGCGATGGCGATGTATGTTGTAAATATTTTTCTTGTACTTTATAACAAATAATCACATCTTTTTCAACATTTTTCAGAACAAGGAAACGAAAAGCGAAGGGGCACAAGTAACGAGAGGGAAATTTTTCCCTGTCGTTAGAATGTAGACAGGGTACGTGGGCTGAAACATCAGCCGTTGTCCCTCAACAAGCGAAGACAGCGGACACAAGTTTGCGTTGGTTATTTTACCTTCAATTATAAGTTGCGGGAGTGAAGCGGAAGAGAATTTGCGCACAAGGGCGTTTACAGCCCCGCTAGCGCGTTTACTCCCCGGCAGACGACGACAGGACACCAAACGGATTATCGGCGCCCAGAGCGGCCTTAAAAGCAGTTTTCGAAAATACTTTATATCAAAGATATAATTTCGAAAACAATATGGGGCGGCGGAGGGAGATTTCAGCTGGTTAATAAAACAAGGAGAGAGCATCCGAATCGAGACTTGGATTGGGCAAGTTGAGAGTGATGCCCAACGGATCTGTGGGCAGCTACGGGATAGATGATGGGGGAGAGCTTGTTCACGACGTAACGCCGTAAC
>CAMKMK010000121.1 GCA_946413885.1 uncultured Prevotellaceae bacterium | reverse complement strand
GATTGTCAACAGGAGAATGAAGTTAATGAAGTTTCTGAAGGACTGGACTCTGCCAATCAGCATGATTGCTGGCGCATTGAGTTATCTCGTGTTAGCTCACATTCCATGCGTGAAACCTTGGAAACCGATGATGAATCAGACCGTATCCATCGTTCAGCCATCACTCCTCTTCTGCATGCTTTTCTTGACCTTTTGTAAAGTGAAACCCCAGGATCTGAGTCTCAAACCTTGGCACATATGGATACTAATGCTCCAATGTGGACTATTTGTCTTGCTCAGTTGGATACTGATCCGGATGCCCGACAGCTATTGGCGAATCGTTATCGAGAGTGGAATGATTTGCCTGATATGTCCCACAGCGACGGCAGCTGCTGTTGTCACCAGCAAGCTGGGAGGTGATGCAGGCTCTCTGACCACCTACACTATCCTGATAAACTTTGCGGTAGCCATACTGGTACCAACTTTTGTACCCTTGATTCACCCCAATCCGGATCTCACTTTCTGGCGAAGCTTCATGATGATAATCACCAAAGTCTTCCCTCTGCTCTTCTTTCCCTTCCTTCTTGCCATGTTGTTAAGATGGATTTCTCCACGTATCACAGAATGGTTTACACGCAAGAAAGATGCTCCATTTTATCTTTGGGCAGTTTCCTTGTCACTCGCTATCGCCGTAACAGCCAAAAGTATTGCGCATAGTGATTGTCCTATACTCTACGAGGCAGCAATCGCGGTCATCTCTCTGGTTTCCTGCATCTTTCAGTTTTATGTGGGGCGCTGTGTAGGTGGACGCTACAACGACAAGATCAGTTCCGCTCAAGCAACAGGTCAAAAGAACACGGTTTTCGCCATTTGGATGAGTTATACCTTCATGACACCCATCACCAGTCTCGCAGGTGGATTTTACAGTATATGGCATAACGTGTACAATTCCTATCAGTTATACAGAAAAGAGAGAAAAGATGAATCTGTCAGATAAAAATTTCTGCAGAAAAACTGCATCTGTCTTTATGAAATTTAAATTAATTGTAGTACCTTTGCACCATTAATTTTTAGGCATTAAAAAAAAGTCACTCTCATGGGAGGTTTTTTTGGCACAGTTTCCCAGCAACCTTGCGCTGCTGATCTCTTTTACGGAACAGACTATCAATCACACCTGGGAACTCGTCGTGGCGGTATGGTAACCTATTCATCCGAAAATGGTTTCTCCCGCAGTATCCACAACTTAGAGAACACCTACTTCAGGACTCGCTTCGAAGCTGAAATGGAGAAATTTCAGGGTAACAGCGGAATTGGAGTCATCAGCGATACGGATGCCCAACCCATGCTGATGAACAGCCATTTGGGACGCTTCGCCTTGGTTACGGTCGCCAAGATCAACAACATGGAAGACTTGGCACAACAACTGCTTAGCGAGAACATGCACCTGAGCGAATTTTCCAGCGGACGAATCAATCCCACTGAACTTGTCGCCCTCCTTATTATAAAAGGTAAGGATTTTGTGGCAGGCATCGAAAACGTTTTCCATAACATCAAGGGGTCATGCTCCATGCTCTTGCTCACCGAAGATGGCATTATTGCCGCTCGAGACAGCTGGGGACGCACTCCTATTGTCGCAGGGCGAAAACAAGGAGCAATGGCTGTTACAAGCGAGAGTACCGCCTTCCCTAATCTGGAATTCGAGACGTGCCATTTCGTAGGGCCTGGAGAGATAATCCGTATTAAATCCGATTCGATGGAACAGTTGCGCAAACCCAACAAACGGATGCAAGTGTGTAGCTTCCTTTGGGTTTACTACGGCTTCCCCACCAGCAATTTCGAGAACAAAAATGTGGAAGTCGTGCGCAACGAATGCGGTCGCGTGATGGGACGCGAAGACAAGACTGTGGTAGATTGTGCCTGTGGGATACCCGATAGCGGAATTGGAATGGCTGTCGGTTATGCCGAAGGTCACGGAGTCCCCTATATGCGAGCTATCAGTAAATATACGCCAACGTGGCCCCGCAGCTTCATGCCTTTCAATCAAAACATGCGTCGTCTGGTTGCCAAGATGAAGCTGATTGCAAACAAGGACATCCTGCTCGACAAGCGTGTTCTTTTCTGCGACGACAGTATCGTTCGGGGAACTCAGTTGCGCGACAACACCAAGGTGCTCCACGATCTGGGAGCCAAGGAAGTTCACATGCGCATAGCCTGTCCTCCACTGATCTATGGTTGCCCCTTCATCAACTTCTCGGCCAGCAAATCAGAATTGGAGCTTATTACGCGGCGTGTCATTCAGGATTTCGAAGGAAAGAATCCACAGAACATTTCCGATTACGCCATCACGGATAGCCCAGAGTACACACGTATGGTGAAAGAGATTGCCCGCCGTCTGAATCTGGATTCCCTGAAGTTCAGCAAACTGGAAACGCTTGTCAGCGCAATAGGTCTCCCCAAATGCCAGATCTGCACACACTGCTTCGATGGAAGCAGCTTCTATACGTTGGAAGAAGAGAACAAGTAAGGAAAAAATACTGATTTCAATAAATTTAGGCCAGTGTCTGGTCGATCTTGGCTTCGAGCAAGCCTCCCATTCGACCCAAAGGTCTTTTTTCTACTTAGATGGATCGATGATGATGTCGGCACTCTTCGTGTTGCCGTTCGTCAGAGTTTTCCAGATGACTATCTTTCCGTCGTTATTAAGCTCCATCTTCTGGATATCGATGACGCTGTTGTTCTCATACTGGTGGCTGATGTTTCCGAAGTTACTACCGCTGTCCTTGATGACGAAGCGTCCCTTGCTGCCCTTCACGACCGAGGCTACCGTCTCTGCTTCGCAATGTGAGAAATCGTTGGCGCTCGAGTTGATGACACCTCCGTTACCATCGTTGTAGATCCGGAAGATGGTCTTCTCGTAATTGATGCCTACCTGGTCAACTTCAATATTGTCAACCACTACGTTGTTCACGAAGTTGATGTTCATACCTCTATCTCCGCTCTCGCGTACATAAATAATACCCGATCCTGGGAGGCTGGTGTTCTGATAGCGTTCGCAACGTGCTCCTCGACAGAAGGTGTTGCCTGAGATGTTGATGCAGTTGATGCTGGGCTTATGAATCTCAGCGTCGATGAGCCAGTTGTCAGGAGCCTTCTCGTTGAAAAGCATGATACAACTATGGGTGGCGGCATCGAAGATGCAGTTCTCGAGATTGAAGATGATGCAGGCCTCATCGATGATCATGTGGATGAAGTTGAACTCGAACTTGCAATCGAGGAAACGCGCCATGCCTGTACCTTTCGCAACCACGCCAGCACCTATCTTGCGAAGTGTGTTGGGCATAGAATCGTCGATTCCGTTAGCCTGGATGTTGTAGTTGAGCATGTTGGTGTTGAAGTGACAATCCTGACAGATGTAGTCAGAGGTCCAGGCGGTGAAGAGGCCGAATCGGCATGCGCTGAAATAGGTGCCCTTTATCTTCTCAATGTAGCGTCCTTCAGCATGTATGCCGTAGGTAAAGCCAACGAAGGAGCAGTCGAAAATGGCATCGATGGAACCTGCGTCAGTCTTCATGAGGATACCGCTTGTTTCCAAGGCTTTTCCTCCAGGACCATCGCTATCGTGCAGGTTACCGCTCACATAGAGAGTCTCATCGCCTGCCACGCTGATGCCGAACATGCTGAGACTGCCCCCTTTGGCAAAACGGATGGCATTGATGTGCGTGGTAGTCTTGAAACCATAATGAATGTTACGCACCATATTGGCATAAACACTCTCGCTCCAGTTTAGACCGCGAAAAAGCACGTGGCGGCTGATCACGATGGAATGGCTGATGGGATATACCGCATCGACAATGATGACGGCACGCGAAACGGCTACGACTTCATTGATGATGGTCGAGTTGTCGTTGTTGTTAGGGGAAGCGCCAAACCAGGAAAGGGTGACATCCTGATTGTAGAGCTGTCCGCTGAAGGAGCATCCTGTGAACTGAACCAACCCATCGAGATACGTGTAATCAAAGACGACAGAACCATTCTTGATGAGTCCGCCGTTGAACCTCAACACGCATTCAGAAGGAATCGTCAGTTTCTGACCTCTCAGGTCGATGGTGCTCTGTATCTCATAGATGGTACGTGTGGTTTTCATCTGTGAGCTGATGTCGCTGCTTGGGTCGAGCAACACGTAGGCAAGGCTTCCGTCAACTCCTGGACGATTCTGTGCTCTTGCCTGGCTCGGAACGAGTAAACAGGCAAACAGCAAGCTTAGAATGAAGAGCAAACATCTATTCATCTCCCTCTTTTTCATCTCTTTATCGGATTTCTATCATGACAAAGGATTCAGGTTCAAGCCAAACCATGATGTCGCCCTCCTCGTTCAGCGAGAGTGGAATCTCTGTGTACATGTGGGAAGAGTCCGTCAGATGGCCAACAATCTCACGTGATGCAGTCAGTCCCTCGACGTGTACCTTCATTTTCTTGCTTGCCACCACATTGCTGTTCTGGTTGAAGCGAGCCATAAAGACGGATGTCCTGCCTGTTTCATCCGCAGCTGCCGTCACGTAAACATCCTTCTCGTCAGCCGAGGACTCCACCTCCGTTCCACGATCCACAAGCTTAGACCACGCGTAGAAAGCATAATAGGATTCCTTGGGTGCCAGCGTATAGAAGTCAAAGAGTCCGTTGAAGACCGTGCTGGGACGTGCATCGTAATACATGAGCATATCTACGGGATGAGCCTGGCAGTCTATGATGCAAGCTGCCACGAAGGCGGCTCCCTTTATGTTGTTCATCGTCAAGACGCTGTTGGGATATGTGTCAGTCCAGCCGTTGTTGTAGTTCCACTCATTCAGGATGGTTTCTGTATCCTTGTATCCATACTTCAGCAGCATGTCATGCATAAGGTCAACGCGACCAGTCATTACTGCTGGATCGTTGGTATAACAATGGTAAGAGAAAAAGTCGAGCAGAACCTTGTGCTCTGACATATACTTCAAAAACGCATCAGCCCATTCTTCGTCGTAGCAGAGAGCTGGTCCGCCTATCTTCAGGTTGGGGAAACATTTGTTCAGATGGTTGGCAACTATCTCATAGAACTTAAAGAACTCTTCCCTAGTGCCTCCCCAGGTACGCGGATCGGTCTTCCAACGATCGTCCGCTTCGTCCAGATCAGGCTCGTTCCATATCTCCCAATAGATGATGTTGTCGCCTTTCACTCCGTTTGCCCATCCCTCGTTGTAGTGACGGATGATGTGCTCACAGATCTGCGCCCATTTCTTATAATCCTTAGGGGGGTAGATATGGTATTTCTTGAAGTTGTGCTCGATTCTCTGCCCCAGACGGAAGAATACGCCTGTACCAACCGAGTGGATTTTCGAGAGATAGATGTCGGTTTCCGTGAAGTCATAGGAAGCTGGATCGTTCACATCCTTCGAGAAATCAGGGAAGATGGCGCTGATGTCAACCGTGTGCTCTCCTCCGTATGCAGAGGAGAAAGAAGCGTCGTGTGTACGGGCATAAGGGATACGGCAAGCCTTGTAGGCTTCGAAGTAATCACGCTGCTGGTCAGTCCCAGCCTTAGTGGGACCGTTATTCATGCCGTTCATCATTTTCACGGGTCCCTTCTTTATGTTGGGATTCACTCTCACGTCAGCATTTGCGTAAGCCGACATCAAGAGCATGATACAGTAAAGGAGTGTTCTTTTCATAAGTTTCATTCTGAAAAAGTTAGAACTTGGCAGCATATCAAAACTACCTGTGTACGATTTTAGTATGTAAATAATGTATCTGTCACCGTCTCTTTTACGACTACAAAATTAGTGATTTTTTTCATGTCTCCAAATTATTCAAAACTTTTTTCGCGACTTCATCAGTTGTTCATGAAGATGCAACACGTTGAATTCGGAAAGTTGACACGTTGAAACCAAAAAGTCAACACGTTCTTCTTGTTGTATCGACGAGTCGAAATAAAAGGTTCGAAAGATTGGTGAGGAGACAAAAAAAGTCCAAGCATAACTTCAACAGTCGGCTTGGACGCAATCTTGATTACCTGAAAAATACTAATCAATAAAAATTGAAAAACATTATTAACCTTAAAAACTCTAACATCTTTATGACCAATAGTTTAATGCATAGTTTAAAATACGGTCAAAGTATTAACATTTATTAAGACAAATGCTCTTCAATAAGAGATTGAACGGTATTCTATAAGGTGATTTTTTTTATTCTGCAACAGCAAATATAGTCTTGATTCCCTTGATCTTCTGCCCTTTTATGCGAGCGAGCAACGTATTGATTCCATTGCGTTCAACTGCAACGAATGACCAGTTGGGAAGGACATCGATGCGTCCCAGCTGATTGCGTTCAAGCCCGCCTATCTTACTCAGGAATCCCACAATGTCCACTTTGTTAACCTTGTCCTTCTTACCTTTTCCTATATATAAGGTAATCCATCGAGGTTCAACAGGAAGTGGAATATGCTGAGGAACCTGGAACCGTTGGGGCTCATCATGGATATATTCGGGTCGATGCTCCTCAGGCCCCAAGATCATATAAGAAGCTCCCTCAGCATCCCATCGAGCCGTACGTCCATTGCGATGGATGTAAGCCTCCTCATCCAAGGGTAAGTGATAGTGTATGATGTTGTCAATGCTGGGGATATCCAGTCCTCGAGATGCGAGATCCGTACTGATGAGCACGTTGCACGAACCATTACAGAACCTGTAGAGCGCCCTTTCGCGGTCACGTTGCTCCATACCGCCATGAAACATGTCTGCACTTATTCCCATCCTGTGAAGATACTCTCCTACCCGCTCCACGCTCTCACGATAGTTTACGAAGACTAAACTGGTCTGTTGCCCCAGCACACAAAGCAACTGATAGAGCGATTCCAGTTTGTCCTTCATGGGAGAATGCATCTCGAAAAGACGGATTCTGTCAGGAATCTGCTCACTTTCGTCCAAATAACTCAATTTGTGGAAGCTTTT